>CAJXTM010000140.1 GCA_913061385.1 uncultured Rhodopirellula sp.
TCTCGTGGGCTCGGAGATGTGGATAAGAGACAGGAGTGGGAGAAGCATCCCAAGCCCGTGGTGGAAGCTCAGGAGCCCCGTGATGTGCTCGATCCCAAATATCTGATCGAAAGATTAGACCTGATGTACGACATGATGCACCTGGCCATTCAGACCGATTCGACTCGCTTCATTACGCTTTCAGATCCGGGCAGGAACCTCGTGCCAGCGATTACCGGCGTCGATACCGATCATCACATGCTATCCCATCACGCTAAGGACCCAGAGAAAATTGCACAGTTGGCAATCGTCGAGATGGCGATCGTTTCGGCTTTGGGCAGATTCCTCGGGAAGCTTGCGGATTCCAGCGAGGCAGAGCATTCACTGTTGGACCAAACCATGGTTCTGTTCGGATCCAATCTTGGCAACGCCAGCAATCACGACACCCGGAATATGCCAATCCTGTTAGCGGGTGGTGGTTTCCGTCATGGCCAACACTTGGCTTTTGACCAGCAGGATAACTATCCCCTCACGAATCTATTCGTGTCGATGCTGCAGCAACTTGGTTTGGAAATCGATAGATTTGTCTCGAGTACCGGAACGCTGCGCGGTCTTCAGGCGGCTTGAGTGTCCACGTTTTACCCGGAAAATATTGGACCCGAATGAGTGGTATCCGTCAGGTACGTCGTTTCTGCCCAGGAAGCATGGTCGGGCGGATGAGCGTGACAGCGATGGATTCATCCTAATCACTTGGTTGTGATCTTTACGACTATCACTTTATTGTTCTGGCCTTTCCGTTTGCCCAACCTCAATAAGCCTTCGCCGCAGGTGACCCACGATTCGGTCTCGCTGATGCGACAGACGCCAGAATTTCCTAGTGTTGCTCCGTTCTCTTGGATCAGCACTCGTTCCGTATCACGCATCACCTGTCGTGTTTCCGGATTCACTTGGCCAATGAACAGCGGTGCTCGATGACGCATGATGTGGTCGTTGTCTGCGCCGCGACGAGTGTAGACTAGGAACAACGCACCGCCGATGGTCACCCAGTGTTGTTGAGTGTTGTAACTTCCAAGAGGTGTTCCGTCATCAAAATCCCATTCCTTGATGGTGCCAAAATGAAGCCCATCGTTACTGCTGGTCACGAATGCCGAGTCGTCCGCTCGCAGCGTCAAGTAATACTTGCCCGCGAATTCTGTCAGTGAGGGTTCGTAGAGTCCACGACCTGTTGGGATATTGAGTTCACTCCCATGCTGTTGATAGCGAAGCTTCTGCCCATCGAACGAGCATCGTGCAATGGTGCTTGTGTAGTTTCGGACCTTTGGAGTTCTCTGGTAGCGAATTGGCAGCAGAATGTCGCCATTGGGTAAATCGTATCTTTGCGTGCAGCCAGCGTTGGCAGCGATGATCGGGTTGCCGGCATGATCGCGATCTGGGAGCACAAGAAACTGGAGCGGTTCCCAAGATTGCCCTCGTTTCATGACGGCGTAAGAGACTCTTTCACGGAGATATTCCTCTTTTTCGCCATCACGAAAATTGAACGTTTTCCCCGTCGCCAAGATGGACTCGGTAGCAGCATGCCAGGTCGGCCAGAGATCACCCGCTGCGACCTGATAGCCATTCTTTTTTTGCTGCCTTTGCAGGGAAGGAATTTGTTTCGCAGCAGACCATGTCTGTCCGTGATCATGGCTGATCGATTGGTAAATATCATGAAAATCATGGCTCACGCCCTTGCCGGTTTCGGACATGGTGGTGAGCCACATGGGTTTGCGGCCTGGGATATAGGCAGTTCTCGCCTGCCACCAATCCCAGCGATCGCTTCCGGGCATGGTGCCCAGCGATTCCAGTTGTAGGGCGACGGGAGACGGCTTGGCCTGATCCGCGGCTAAAATTCGGGGACTGAGGATCGCGATTGCGAAAACGAGAGTCACATGCGGGGCGATCATGTTCCACATCATGAAACTCAAAGAGTGCGTCCGCATGTTCTGTGCCTGCTGCATTGGGTGGTGTGTGCTGGGAAGCTATCTTTTGATCGTTGTGATCATAGGCGAGAATAGCTCTTCTTCATGGAATCTTAACGGTTGTGGGGTTTGGTTCGGGGCTTTTTGATTGTTTTCCTGCATAAGAACCGATTTTGAATACGATCTAACAATCATTGGCCGACAACCGCTTGTCGTCATAATTTGATTTTTGTTGACAGCCATCTATCTTTCCAGTGTGAGGATGTGCTTCGATGGAGCAACACAGAGATCATTCCACGACGCCTGTTTATCACCATGTACAACTTTCTCCATTCAACGCTGCACTGCGGACTCGCCGGTCTACGCTTCGCGTTTGTACTGATTGTTGTCGGGCTTCCTGCGATATCACCGCTTATCACTGAAGTGATGGATTCTGTGGTTGAGGTCGAGGCCTGCGAAGATTGTGAGGCTTGCGTAGCAAACGCTCGCGAGAAACGCAGGCACTCTGAAAGCGACTGGGGGGCAGCCAAGCACTGCATCGATTCGGCTTGTCGGTGTATGGCTGTGAGGCGACAACATTCTGCAGGAGACGGGCACCGGCTTCACAATGGGATTCTTGCTCCCTTGAGGTGTTAGGAAAGCTGCCACGTGAGAGTTTTCAGATCGTTGGAATTCGGCGAAATGCTTCTCAGTGGTGTTAGGCAGACAGAGTGTCTGACACCGCATGAGTGCAAAACTGCTTTTTCGATGTGATTGAAAAAATGTGGCAGTTCGTTGGAACACATGTTCCACCCATCCGTGGCGATCATCGAATCGCATACCTAGAGCGGACTGCCTTTCTGTCGCAGAATTGCCTGCGATTCCTGACTGCCCTCGCAACTACTCCGTCCTGCTGGAAAAACAACAGGACGAGTGCTTCGAATCCGCTTCGTTTGGTTGAGTCGTTTTTTCGACTCAATCGAACCGCTTTTGCTCTTGCTTCTTGCCTTTGTAACCGGATGAATGTGCCATGTCTGGGCAACCCAATAATAATGCTGCCGGCTCCGCCTACAACGTGTCGACTGTTTCTCGCGATTTGGTTGCGGGGGTCGTGGTTTTCCTTGTCGCTCTTCCACTTTGCTTGGGCATTGCCCTCGCTTCTGAGGCGCCTCCGATTTCAGGACTAATTGCTGGGATCATCGGGGGCATTCTTGTGGGGGCCCTCAGTGGATCCCACACCAGTGTCAGCGGCCCTGCGGCCGGGCTCGCTGCGATTGTTGTGGCCCAGTTGAGTGTTCTCGGTTCGTTCGAAGCGTTCTTGCTTGCCGTCTTCATGGCAGGGTTGCTGCAGATTGGGTTAGGGATTGCCCGTGCGGGTTCGCTTTCTGCATTTTTTCCCACCAGCGTGATCAAGGGATTGCTGTCTGCCATCGGTGTGCTTCTGATTCTAAAGCAACTGCCGCATGTGTTCGGTGATGACAATGATCCGGAAGGGGAAATGGCGTTTTTTCAACCAGATGGGGAGAACACGTTTTCGGAATTGTTCACGGCGTTAATTGCGAACTACCACTTGGGAGCTGCACTGGTTGGTGTTTCGTCAGTCATAATTTTGGTGCTCTGGAACCGCATTCCGTATTTGAAGAGTGTTCCAGCTGCGCTTGTGGTTGTTGCCTTCGGGATCGGCATGCAAGTGCTCTTTGAAAATGCAGATGCTTCGTGGAGTATCAAAGGCAAGCATTTGGTGAATATCCCGCCGGCAGACGGGGGTGTCACGAGTTACCTTACTTTTCCAGACTTTTCCGCGTGGACTAACCCGGGTGTCTATTTCGCCGCTGTAACAATCGCGATTGTGGCGTCATTAGAAACACTGCTGAATCTAGAGGCAGTGGATAAACTGGATCCGCAGCAGCGTAATTCGCCATCGAGTCGAGAGTTGGTTGCACAGGGAGTCGGGAATACCTTTGCTGGTTTGTTGGGCGGTTTACCTGTCACCAGTGTCATTGTCCGCAGTAGCGTGAACGTGAGTATTGGGGCCAAGAGTAAGGTTTCTGCAATTTTCCATGGTGTCTTGCTAGTGGCGAGTGTTCTGTTGTTCCCAGCACTGCTCAATAGGATCCCGCTTGCCGCTTTGGCGGCGATTTTGCTGGTAACGGGATTTCGCCTCGCAAGTCCGAAGTTGTTCAAGCAGATGTGGAGTCAAGGTCGCTACCAATTTGCACCATTCATCATTACTTTGGTGGCGATTGTCATGACAGATCTTTTGATCGGCGTCATCATTGGCCTTGTTGTTAGCTTGATGTTCATCCTCAATAGCAGTTTGCGCACGCCTGTTCGTCGAGTGGTTGAGACGAAAACGACGGGTGAAGTGTTGCATATTGAACTTGCTAATCAGGTCAGTTTCCTGAATCGCGCTGCTCTGATGCGAATACTTGATAAGGCCCCAAGTGGAGCAGAGCTTTTGATCGATGCTTCCGAGTCTGACTACGTTGATCCTGATATTCTCGGATTGATACGTGAATTCAAAGAGAAAACAGCACCGGCACGTGGTGTTCAAGTGCGTTTGTCAGGCTTCCGGGAAAAGTACAATCTGAAAAATGACGGTGACGCACTCGACCAAGCCGAAGCTACGTTGAAAAGCGTTTCTCCCCTTGATGCCTTGTCAATTTTGCAGGAAGGCAATCGTCGATTTCGGACCGGCCAGTTGTTGAGTCGGAAATTTGATCGTCGGGCTGTTGAACTTGCTCAAGGACGATCGCCTGTTGCCGCTGTGCTGAGTTGCAGCGATCTACGTGTTTCACCCGAAGTGCTGTTCGATATGGGGATCGGTGATCTTTTCAGCGTACGCGTTGCCGGCAGTATCATCGGCAATAAGTCACTGGGGAGTTTGGAGTATGCAATTCGTGTTGATCAACCAAAACTGTTGATTGTTTTAGGGCATTCCCTATGCAACGCGATTGATGCATCGGTTCACGCGCTGGCTGCTGAGAGTTTGAGCCAGCAAAATGCTAATTCTGCTAATGAGATATCAATTGCCAATGAAGTTCTGGAATGTGCGACCCACGATCAGTGTCGTGAGATTGATTCACTTGACGTTCCTGCGAGGCACGAGCGTCTGAATGAACTTGTCAAGAAGAGTGTAGAGAGAACTGTTTTGGCGATCACCGAACGAAGCGAACCCATACGTCAGGCAGTCGACGCGGGGGAATTGTTGGTTGTCGGGGCGGTTTACGATTTGGAAACCGGTAGTGTCGTATTTCTAGATCAGGGTAAGGGAGAGGACGATGAGAAGGCTGTTGGCTGATTCAATGCTCCTTGATTTGGTGCCAACTGTATTTGCAGTAGCATGCCACGTTCGGTAAGTGTGCCAATGAGTGCGTTTCGTTGCTCTCAGGATGTCTCACCAGAACTTGCGGGCTTGCGACAGATCACTGTTTGCATCGCAAGATTCAGATAGCGTTCAAAGAGCAAGATAGGCGTCATCAGGACCTGTCCGGCAAAGTAGGGGTAAATGGATCGGCGAAGGTTAAGTCCCTTGCCCTTGCGGAGGTGGAACGCCAAACCCGCGTAAATGTAGAAGTAGGCTGGGAATGCGCCGTAAGGAAGGTAGTCGACCAGTTCTAGCCCCGAACGCTGTACGAACCTGAGTAGCATTTCCTTTGTATACATCACTGTGTGTTGTGGGGCTTGAACGCCGGGCCATCGTTTTCCGTACATGCGGTACGTCAAACAGTCCAGGCGTGGGACTTCAATCACGAGATGGCCGCCCGGTTTTAGAACGCGAAGACTTGTTTCCAGAGTGCGGACTGGATCGTAGTCATGTTCCAGAAAGTGCCACATCGTCACGAGGTCATAGAAGTTTTCCGGCAGGGGCTGTTCGTAATAAAGGCCCTCGTGGAATGTAACCCCTTTGTAAAAAGGCAGGTGCGTCAGGTTCTTGAAGTCGACACCGCTGGCATTGGCTTGGTGTTGTGTTCGTAAGCGTTGCAGAAAAGAACCCGAGCCACATCCGACATCAAGAACTTCAGTTCCCGTGTTTATGTCCACGTATCGGGAAACCAACTTTTCTTTTTCGCGATCATGCTTGCCCATCGCATGTTTGTAAAACCAAGTCAGAATACCCCAGTTTGTCTCCTTGCGGTGCGCGATGTACTCTTCATCGTAATAGGCGCTGATGTTCTCAACTGTGAGCCGCGGTGACTGGTATGCCAAACCACAATGGTTACAGCTGACAAACTGAAAGTCACCAGGTTTTCCCGATAAATCATCTTGCCCAATCAACAACGCGGTGCTCTCACTTAAACCACAGTTGTAGCAAGCAACCGCTTCGAATTGTTCTGCAGTCGGAGCATCGGTTGTGACAGGATTCATCGGCACGTCTCGTGTAAGTAACGTTTGTAAGGTCGCGGGAATTTCAAGATGTCGTGATTGCGATGTAGGTTGCCAGTACCGATGCAGCAATGAATTCGACTGCCGCAATGCAACGGCAGTGGGAATCAGAGCGTAACGCTGGGTCATGGGCAACTTCGTAGACACATAACGCAACATACGTCAGCAGCATGAGGATGACACGCTGTTCGTCAATCGACACAACTGCTGACATGCTGATCAGTACAATCAAGCAAGGGTACTTAAGTAACAATACGTGGTAACCCGCTCGAGGCCACGATTTTCGCCATGGCAGTTTGTAATAGACTGCAAACGCCGCGGTTAACAATCCAAAGCCGACGATACTGATTGGGTTGCTCAATAGCAGAGTGGTGAATGCGGCAATGCCCAATGACATGCAGGTTCGTCTGAAAAGATTCTCGTGTGTAGTGAAGCTCAAGACACGGTTAGGGTGCTTGATGCGATCTGCTGGGACATCAGACAAATCATCCCACAGCCTGAACATTGCCACAAGAATCACTGCAAGCCATATCTGCATGATTGTTGTTAGCGAAAAGACTGGCATCGATGGAAACCATGTGGCTAACAGCAACACAATCAACAGCAACAGCATTGGCACTGTTATAAGCCGGGTACACAAATAGGATTTTAGATCCTCAGGATATGATTTCGACATGACCACGGTCTCCGTCTACCTTAATGGTATCGCCAGTCTTGATTCGTTTGGTGGCATCATGAATAGCAACGGCGGTTGGAATGCCGTATTCACGTGCCAGGATCGCACCATGTGAAAGCATGCCGCCTCGTTCCATCACCAATCCGCGCACCAGAAATAAAATCGGGCCCCAGCCTGGGTCGGTTTGTCGCGTTACTAGAATATCGCCCTTGCCGACTTCGGCAAATTGATCAGGGCTCGTCAGGACCACGGCTCGACCGACGATGCTACCACCGCTGACACCGAGGCCCTCGTTCCACTCGCCATCTGTAACGGGATCAAGAGTTTTATTCGCAGCGGGTTGCCAGTATTGTCCCGCCGGTAATTCCAGACGGTCAGGTGGTGTGGATTTACCCAAGGATGTAAGTTCCGAGCGACGCAGGCAAGCAAGCTTGCCCGCACTGGTGGGAAGCATACTGGCGCCGCTTAATAAATCCTCGATTTCGTGATAGGTCAGAAGGAAAATGTCATCTGTGTTGTTCAGGTGTTTTTGTTCGACAAAAGTTTCACCGATGGCAAGAGCGATCCGCCGAACGCGGCTGTAAAGCAAGGCCTGTTTCAGTCTTGCGCGTTCGCGGCAAGCAACGCTGCGTTGGGTAGAGCGTAGTAGCCAGCGTAAAATAGTGCTCTTTCGTGGGTATGGCACGAAACGCATGGCCCACTTTGGACGCATTTCTTTAAGGATGCGTTGAGTCGTTGTTTCTCGTAGTCGTTGCTGGGTCTCAAGGTGCTCGCGGGGTGATGGCTGTCTCTTATACACATCTCCGAGCCCACGAGACCGAGGCTGATCTC
>CAJXTM010000141.1 GCA_913061385.1 uncultured Rhodopirellula sp.
GAGATCAGCCTCGGTCTCGTGGGCTCGGAGATGTGTATAAGAGACAGGTTTGCAAATGTTGCATCATCACCTTTGTACAACGCACGGGGGTCTGCTGCTGACTCAGCTTTGGAGACATAGCCAGGTTTGGCACCATAAAGATCCATGGTTGCCTGCGATTCCCGACTGATATCCATGACCTCCGGGACAGAAGTCTGCATTCGGTAAGCCAGTTCGTACTGTGAGATTCGGGTCATCGTTTCTGGGTCACCCACATGTTCATACTGGTACCGATTTAAATCATTCAGTGCATCGAGAGTTTTTCGCCTCGCTGATCGGGTGATTCCCTTGGGGTCAGACAAGTACAGGATTGGGTCGCCACCATCAGTGCGGCACTGCACACCTTGGTAAACAGTTGGCAAAAAACCGCTGCCCCAGAGAGATTTTCCTGCACTTGGTGTTTTTCCACCGGAGGATAGAACAACGAATCCTGGTAAATTCTCGTTCTCGCTTCCCAAGCCGTAAGTGACCCATGAACCCATCGCCGGGTAACCCAGCAGAGGATTACCGGTTTGCATCAGCAGTTGTGCTGGTGAATGATTGAACTGTTCGGTGCTGACAGAACGAATCACGCACAGATCATCAATTTGCCGGCATAGGTTGGGTAGTAGTTCGCTGACCCACTGTCCGGTCTCGCCATGCTGTTTGTAACTGAACTGGGGCCCCAGCATTTTGGGGGTGCCCTTGATAAAGGCAAACCGTTTCCCGTCGAGGTATTCTTGGGGGCACTCCGTATCGTGCAGTTTTGCAAGAGCAGGTTTGTTTTCGAAAAGGTCGAGTTGTGAGGGTGATCCTGCCATGTGAAGGTAGATCACTGATTTGACTTTGGAGGGAATGCGGAACGACGAATCCGCCGCATGTCCGTCACGCGTCAGAATAGAATTCAACGCAAGGGAGCCGAGCCCAAGTCCGGTTTGCCCAAAAAAGTGTCTTCGTGTAATCGCGCGAAGTCTTTGCAGTGGGAAAGGAAGGTTCATGGTTGTCTTTCGAGTTCGGTGATTCGTATCAAGCTGTTGAGCGGAACCATTTTGAATATTTGGAAGGCTGCTTCGTGAGCCAGCATGATTCTTCAGTTGAGAATCTGCAGGTTCGTCAGCGGCGAATGCTTTTCAGTGCTTCAGGGTTTCATCAGAGTCTCGTCGAGGTTCAGCAGGACGCTGGCGATCACCACAAGCCTTGGATCACCATCGGTGACTTTGGCTGATTCCAATAACTCGCCTCCATCGGACATTTCGTCTTCAAGTGAGTGGTAGAGCTTTGCGAGACGGGCAATTTCTGAATCATCTGCTTCTCTGACCAGCACCATTTGAAAGCCAGCCGCGATCTTGCTACTCAGGTCTTTACCAGTACTCTCCATTCGCTGTGCCAGCTTACCAGCGGCTTCCAGATAAACCACATCATTCATGGTGATCAAGGCCTGTAATGGCGTGTTGGTCCTGATACGTCGGATCTGACAAACTTCGCCACTGCCGGCATCAAAGGTTGTCATCGCCGGGTAAGGGCTTGTTCTTTTCAAGTAGGTGTATAAACCGCGGCGGTATCGATCGTCGCCTTGAGCGTTCTTCCACTTTTCGCCGCTGTAGGTAGACTTCCAAATCCCCGGTGGCTGCGGAGGCATGACAGAGGGACCGCCAATTTTACTGACAAGCAGGTTGGAAACAGCCAGTGCCTGATCCCGAACCATTTCGGCACTGAGTCGGAATCGTGGTCCGCGCGACAGTAATCGATTTCTTGGATCAACAGACAATGCTTGATCGGTCACAATGGAACTTTGTCGGTAGGTCCGTGACATGACAATTGTTTTGATCAACTTTTTGATCGACCAACCCTGCTCGCGAAAGTCGACTGCCAGCCAGTCCAGCAACTCTGGGTGAGATGGTTGCATTCCTTGAGTGCCAAAATCCTCTTCGGTTTCCACGAGTCCGATTCCGAATATCCTCGCCCAGATCCGATTGATGGTAACGCGGGCTGTGAGCGGATTGTCAGCTTGCATCAGCCACCTCGCGACTCCCAGGCGATTTGCAGGCGAACCCGCAGGCAGTTGGGGAAATGCTGCCAGGACTGAGGCTGTGACTTCTTCACCTTGGTCAAGGAAATTGCCGCGGTTGTGAATGCGAGTTGTACGCTGGTGTTTGGCATCCAAATCCAACATGACAGGGGTGTTCGGGATTTGCTTCCTGAAGTTCTGTAGCTTGCTTCGAGCGATTTCCACTGCCTTGAGGCGTTGCATGGTTTCCATGAAAACTGCCTCGGAAAAAACTTTCTCTGGTTCTGGCTGTAGCTCAGGTCGCAACCATTGCACAGGATTTTGGCTAATGGAAAAACGTGACCTGGCTAATAGTAAACCCTCGCCGTATTGCTGTTCCAAAGTGACTTTCAATACACCTCCGGTAATGGGTGAGTCAAAGTCAAACATTGCAGCCTGCGCTTCCTTGAATCGGGGTGACAATCCCCATCCCGCTTCGGGCTTGCCATCAAGTGCAGAAGCCACGTTCCATCCGCGCTGAGAGAAGGTCGCTCGTGGATTCTTTAACTTGACCGGTTTGTATTCGCCGTCTGGCTGCTGCAATTCCAATGTCAGTTCGCGGATCGCTACATTTTTGTCGTCCCAGTCACCACCACCGATTGATTTGGGAAAGTAATCGATTCGAAATGATGTGTACGTCTTGCCATCTTTTAATGGGGGTATGGCAAATGTGATTTGCCATGTGTCTTTTAGCGGTCGATCACCGCGGGCAATCAGTCGATGTTGTTCATCTTGGGTAATCTGAACACCAGCTTCGGAGGTAAATTCCTTGAGGTTCAGTGGTTGCCAAAGTGGTCGGTCAATCAGCCCTTTTTGCCATGTTTTAAAGCGTTCTTCAAAGTCGGCAGGTCGTTGGACGGACAATTCTGTCGCCTGCTGTAGTTCGGATGTCAGTTGTGCAAGCTGGTCAGCCTGTTCCGCAGTGGGTGTGGCATGAAACGGAGCTTCGTTGTCAGCATCCTGGGTTTGATTGAAGTAGGTCAGAAATGAATAGTAATCTCGAATACTGATCGGATCGTATTTGTGGGAATGGCACTTCGCACATCCCATCGTCAGGCCCATCCAGACTTGGAGAGTCGTATCGACACGGTCTTTGACCGCAGCGATCCGGAATTCTTCGTTGTCGGTTCCGCCTTCGTCGTTAGTCATCGTATTACGGTGAAAGGCGGTCGCCAGAATCTGATCATTCGTTCGGTTGGGTAATAGATCGCCACCCAGTTGTTCAATCGTGAACTGATCAAACGGAAGATCGCGATTGAATGCATCGATGACCCAGTCGCGGTACCGCCAGATGTTACGGTGTCTGTCTTTTTCGTATCCTTTGGTGTCCGCGTAGCGGGCCAAGTCCAGCCACATGCGGGCCCAGTGTTCTCCATAGCTATCGCTATCAAGTAAACGATCCACGAGTGTTTCATAAGCCTTTAAGGAATCATCACTTAAAAAACTCTGTGCGATTTCGGGTGTGGGAGGTAAGCCTGTAATATCGAGAGCAGTTCGACGCAAAAGAATTGCCCGCTTTGCTGATGGTGATGGCTTCAGCCCAGCCTGTTGAACTTGAGCAAGTACGAAGGAGTCGATGGGATTGACTGAGTCACCGTAAGTCGTCTTGGTTGGGATCGCCGTTTTTTTGGGAGCGACGAATGACCAATGTTGTTGGTAGTCTGCGCCAGACTCAATCCATGTTTTTAAGGTTGAGATTTGTGCTGCGGAAAGTTTGTGTCCCGTTTCAGGCGGTGGCATGATCGTTTCAGGATCTACTGCCGTGATCCGCGTCATCAGTTCACTTTGGTCTGGCTGTTGGGGAACGATGGCTCCCGAATCGATTGCGAATGAACGTTTGTCAAGTCGTAGATCGGCTTCGCGTGCTTCAGTGTCCAGACCGTGACAGGAAAAACAATGCTCAGCCAGAATTGTGCGGATGTCACGGTTGTATTGGACTTCCGATTCTGTGGCTGTCTTACCGCTGTTTGCTTCCTGTGCAAATAAACAACCATCCGAATCTGGTAGCACCAGAAAAATCAGCAACAGCAACAATCCGGAGGTAACCCGTGAAAATATGGGAGGCTGGTGCGAAGAAATCTTGTTTGATAATAAACAGAGCATGGGAACTCAATCGAGGCAGGTAGGCCACAAGGGAAACACCAAATTGCACTTCATGGCTTAGGGATCAGTGCGGTGATCTATCTTAACTGTTGCGATTTTGATGGATCGAACGTGATTATTGGAATAAGGACTTTAATAACATCGCGAAGGTACCCGGTTTCAGGTGCGACCCGCGTATCGGTTCATGTTGGCGTATAGCGGGTATCGGTTCATGTTGGCGTATAGCGGGTATCGGTTCATGTTGGCGTATAGCCCGGCAATATCTTTGTCACGAACACAGATTGTCCGTGATGCTGAAAGGACCACCGCATCATTTCCGTCAAGCATGTCATCACTTGATCGTAATCACCAATCAGGACAGTCGATGTCGGTCCTGTGTTGACCTGTAGCTCGCTGTATTCATGCAGCTTACCGATAAATTCCTTAATCAGGCCCCGAAAGTTATCAACGAAGGGGTACATACTGATTTCAACGGTGGTGACCACGGTGGCATAGCTCCGGTCTTCAATGTGAGGAAAGTGAGGCAGCATCGGGGAGGCTGGGGGCGTTTACACGGCGCATCGGCCCTGATCCATGCCCGCAAGAAGATGAGTGTCGCATGGAGCATTGTCGGCGTATTGTAGGGATGCCGCAAAAACTTGTACATTTCGAGCGGAAGTGGGGCAGCAATGGTCGCGATTGGTTCGCTGGGAAGTGATTGTCATGGCAAGCGGCGGCCAATTCAGTGAATGAGATTCGCTGGTTGGAAGTTGCGTATTGGCCTTGTTGCTAGAATTTTCCAGTTCACCAACCTGACTCTGACTGATTGCCGTCGATGACCAAAGCAACCGAGATCTTCGAAAAAGTACCTTCGTTTGATTACAGCGAGAGTGCGTCGGACACAGATCCACAGGCGTTTGAAACCGTCGTCAGATCGAGGCGAAGTACACGGGTTTACACAGACGAATCGGTGCCTGAGGAGGTGATGAGGCGGTGTTTGGAATTGACTTTGCTGGCTCCGAATTCATCCAACCTGCAGCCTTGGGAGTTCTATTGGGTTCGTGATGTTGCCAAGAAGGCAGAGTTGGCACGATTGTGCTTGGGCCAGCCCGCTGCAAGCACGGCACCTGAACTCATTGTTTGTGTTGCCCGATTGGATACTTGGAACAGGAATCGAAAGCTAGTGCTGGAGGAAATGGAATGTTCAGAACGAGAGGTTCCTGAGTCCGCTTTGAAGTATTATCGCACCCTGGCACCCTTGGCTTACGGGCAAGGGCCATTGGGTATCTTTGGGCCGGTTAAAAAGCTTATCTTTTGGTTGTTAGCGCTTCGGAAACCGATGCCTCGGGGACCCTCAGGCAATGCTGATATGCGGGTCTGGGCTCACAAGTCGACGGCGTTGGGATGCCAGAACTTGATGCTGTCTCTACGAGCTTTTGGTTATGACAGTTGTCCCATGGAGGGATTGGATACCACTCGTGTTCGTAAACTGCTAGGTCTGCCGCGAACTGCAGAGGTCTGTATGGTGATTTCCGCAGGGAAACGCGCAGAGAATGGGATCTATGGTGAGCAGGTCCGGTTTGATCCTTCACTGTTTCTGTTTGAAGTGTGAGCTTTGTTCAAGGTGTCAGGCAGCCAACATCCGTGTGGTTCTGGGATAAGTGTTCACTTGTTCTTTTCCTGAGCTGCCTTCACTTTGCGATCGGCCCTTTTTTTTGTCTCTGTCTTTCTCATGCTTGCGACTTTGCTTTCGCTTGCGTTGAGTCATCAGTTACCTCATGTTTCCAGAAATGACTCAGCCGGTGATTGGATTTTTCATGTGTTGAATCCATTCCCGATAATCGTCTGTCATTTGTCGCACACGCATGGAGTGCTTGTCACTAAGATTTTTCGTTTCGGATGGATCGTTCGCTCGATTGAACAACTCTGGATTGCCCTTCACAACGAGAATTTTCCAATCACCCTGACGTATTGCCTATTCTCCTTCGGCACCTTTGTTCCGGTAGATGTTGGAGTGGTTTTGTTTTGTTTTGTTTTGTTTTTCCAGTGAGTAGCGGAAGAAGGCTTTTGCCATCAAATTGATGATCATCCGACAAGGTACCGGGGGCATCCACTGCGGTCGGCAGAATGTCGAGGGATAAAACGGGCTTGTTTGAATTTGCCCACCTTCGAACATGGCTGGCCAACTGACAATGAACGGTGTTTTGATTCCGCCTTCGTCAAAGCTACCTTTGAAACCTCTCAGGGGTGTGTTGTCGGCCGAGCTTGCGTAGGCGTCAGGCAGAAATGAACGAAATGTCGCTTGTCGGCGCTGAAAACTCTCTCACCATGGCCCACTGAATAGACTCCGAAGCGTTGTTCGTATTGACTCGGCATCAAACCGGCTCAAGTCGGTGAACAGACATGGCCACGGGTGTATGCCTGAGAAAAAAATACACACTCCCGCACCAATTCATCCATGTTGGAGTCGAAAATTCCTTGGCGCGTTGATCGTTCAGGCCGATGTCAGCATGTCCTTTGGTCATCAGTGAAAATGCCAACAATGTTTGGCATCTTAGCGAGAGTGTCGTTAGCAAACCCAAGGTTGGTACACAAAGTTAGCAGGGAAATGACCGCCAACGAGGCGAGTGATGGGGCACCGACTGTTGTTGGGCAGAGTTCAATGTTCATGCTTGAGCGATTCATGTTCAAGCAAGTTGAAGTCGAAGCGGCAGTTCAGTATCGCGAACTACGCGGCATTACGGATTTGTGTTTTCACGCTGTCAAGCAATGGACAGTTTTGCAGGGAATCGATTCCACTCCAAAAGTTCCAGCAAAATTGCTTTTGGGATGCGATTCGGGGCTTGCACCTCTTAATGTTCACTAAACGGGGGGGCGGTCGGTGGAATGATTGTTCCACGCTGATATTGTTGGAGTTCATCCAACCGAGGGTGTGACATTCCGAGGCGAACATCCATTGCCACTGACGCAGTCAGCAGGGATGATTTGCGGAACGTAGTCGGCGTGTTCTCGTTTCTTCGCAACAGGGTTCTATTTTGGCCACAACTACCTCAGCCTCCGTTCCCCATGTCGTGATCATTGGTGGCGGATTCGGCGGGCTGGAAACAGCACGTAAATTGCGAAAGTCAAATGTTCAGGTGACTCTTGTTGATCGGCATAATTATCACCTGTTTCAGCCATTGCTATATCAAGTCGCGACCGGAGGATTGTCACCGGCTAACATCGCAACGCCTCTTCGGTCGATCTTTCGGCGTCAAGCGAACTGCGAAGTATTGCTAGCGGAAGTTCAAGGCTTTGACCTGGATCACAAACGCCTGGTGTTGGCCGATGGGGAATTGAAGTACGACCATTTGGTTGTTGCCGCTGGTGCAACCCATAGTTATTTCGGACATGAGGAATGGGCTTCGGTCGCGCCTGGGTTGAAGACATTGCAAGACGCAACCTCAATCCGTCGCAAGGTATTTCTTGCCTTTGAGGCTGCAGAACGCGAAAAAAATCCAAAGATCCGTGAGCAGATGATGACGTTCGTGGTTGTGGGGGGAGGACCCACGGGCGTCGAGTTAGCAGGTGCATTGTCAGAAATCGCCCGCCATACAATTCGAAATGATTTCCGACATATTCACCCTGAGGATGCTCTGTCTCTTATACACATCTGACGC
>CAJXTM010000142.1 GCA_913061385.1 uncultured Rhodopirellula sp.
AGATCAGCCTCGGTCTCGTGGGCTCGGAGATGTGTATAAGAGACAGGTCCTGGAAGTGTGCTCGTGTTTTTTGTTCTAATCGCACAGCTTGCTTCGGTGTTTGAGCGTGGTTGGGGATACCTTGCTGGCAGGCATGTGATCGCTGAAAAAATCAATGCGTCGCGTACATGGGAGGGGTTTCTTGGGTCGATGGTGACCACCGGGATTGTTGCTGCCCTGCTCGCATGGGCAACGCCTTTTTATTGGTGGGAGGCCGGTATCCTGGGTGCTGTGGTAACCGTGATGGCTTGTGCTGGGACCATGACCATGAGCGCGATTAAGCGAGATCGTGGGGTTACTGATACCGGCACGCTTGTTCAAGGACACGCGGGTATTCTTGATCAAATCGACAACATGTGTTTTGCTGCACCTGTCTTCTATCATCTGACACGATTCTTCTGGTCGATATGACACTTCCACTCTTTGATACGCATGCCCACCTCAATGTGGATGCGTTTTCTGACAATGTTGACGCCGTGGTGCAGCGTGCCAGAGATCGTGGCGTCACCGGGATTATGGTGATCGGTATCGATGTCGCGACCAGCAAGAGGGCTTGTGAGTTGGCGACTCTCTATCCCGGGTTCCTTTTTGCAGCGGTGGGAATACAGCCAAATTCAGTTGCTGAGTCTGAGCCAGGTGACTTCTCTGTGATTCAAGAGCTTGCCGGTTTGCCCGGTGTTCGAGCTATCGGAGAAACAGGGTTGGATTGTTACTGGGACGATACGCCGCTCGAAATGCAGCATGAGTTTTTTGACCGGCATCTGCAGTTATGTCGCGATACTGCCCTGCCGATGGTGATCCATATGCGAGAAAGTGGAGACCTGATCGCGGAACAGTTGCGCCGTCAGACTGCTGTTCCAGTCGGTGTAATGCACTCTTATACGGGTGGTTTGGAGTTGGCTGTTCAATGCCTCGAAATGGGGTTGTATATCAGCTTTGCAGGCATGGTGACTTTTAAGAAGAGCGAGGACCTGCGAAGCGTCGCAAAAGCAATTCCAGAGGATCGTTTGTTGGTCGAGACTGATTCGCCATACCTTAGCCCGGAGCCACTTCGCGGCAAGCGCCCGAATGAACCCGCGCGTGTTGAGCATACTCTGAGATGTATCGCTGAGACTCGTGGTGTGACAGCCGAATACCTAGCGGCTGTTACCACTGAAAATGCCAAGCGGCTTTTTCAGTTGCCGTGACCATGTGGGTTCTCTTGGTTAAGTGGCGGGCATGTCACGCGCTACTGAACGCGAGGTAACAGCATTGCTGCCTAGTTGTGGCGGCTTGATCGTCATGCAATCCCAACTACCGTTGGAAACCAGTTGCTTGCCGAAGCAGAACATATTGTGAACGCTCCTGCATTTCGTGCAGCTTGAGCGTTCGATGCTGCTTGCTAGCCTCAATGAGGCTAGTGTCAGGAAAGGAGACGCGTCAACGCGGAACCCTTGACCAGTTCACGAGGCTGGTTGAGATGGTTGTAAACAATGGTTTCCGGGTGGATTCCGAAACTGTGATAGATCGTTGCCAAAACTTCCGCTGGGTGGACGGGATCCTCCAATGGAGCGGACGCGGTCTTATCGCTCTTGCCATGAACATAGCCGCGTTTTACGCCAGCACCAGCCATCACGGCTGTGTAGCAATATGGCCAGTGATCACGTCCATCATCCGAGTTGTTGTTACCACTCGTGCTGACACCTCGTTGCGGACTTCGGCCAAACTCACCCACGGCAACCACCAGCGTGTCTTCAAGCATCCCACGATCATCGAGGTCAGAGATCAGGGCTGATAATCCGCCGTCAAGCATGGGGGCTGATTGATCCTTCATTCGCTTGCTCAGGCCGGTGTGGTGATCCCAGGAATGATTGTCACTGTTAGCTACCTTGGGCCAAATGACTTCCACCACTCTTGTCCCCGCTTCAACCAGACGCCGAGCTAGTAGGCAACTTTGTCCGAAGGTATTGCGACCGTACATGTCCCTCATCTCAGGTGTCTCACTTGCCAAGTCGAATGCCTGGCGGGCACGGCCCGAGACAATCAGTGACAAAGCGCGATCATAGTATTCATCTAGCTCGAATGATTCGACTGCCTTGTTGATGTCGGGCATTTGTTGATTCAGTAAGTCACGCAATTTAGCGCGTCTCTGTAGTCGTACGCTGAAAACCTCGGGACGCAACTTCAAGTCGTCAATCTTGATGCGGTCCATTTTTCCCATGTCGAGATCATCGCCGCTTGGGTAGAGCGTGTAGGGATCGAAAGATTTCCCAAGGAATCCAGCTGAGCCACCCTTGCCAATAACATTTGATTCCTGCAGTGGTCTTGGCAGCATGACGAACGGCAGCATGGGCTCATCGACAGGACGCATTTTGACAATGTTGCTGCCGTAGTTGGGAAAGTCCTTCGGCGAAGGGGGTTCCAGTTGGCCAGATGGGCTCACCTTGTCGGTCGTATATCCCGTCATCATCTGGTAGATCGCCGCTGTGTGATTGAACAGCCCATTGGGTGTGTATGACATTGACCGGATCATTGAGAAGCGATCGTTCAACTGGCTGAGCTTGGGTAGATTTTCGGTGAACTTGATTCCCGGGATTTTGGTGCTGATTGGTTTGAAAATGCTTTTGACGTTATCGGGTACATTTTCTTTTGGGTCCCACAGATCAAGGTGACTGGGGCCTCCCTGAAGGTAAACCATGATGATGCTTTTCGCTTTACCCCAGCCAGGTCCACCACCCTTCAACGCATCGCCTGTGATGCTCTCGGCAGCAGTTGCCGATTGCAATTGCATCATTGTTGGCAACGATAATCCCAATGCACCACAGCCACCGACCCTGAGGAAGGATCGGCGTGTTGCTGTAAGATGGGGATCACAGAGGTCTTTTGCCTTGAAGCCTTTGAATGAAAGCATGGCAATATCTCCGAAGAAGGTGTTGTGGGAATGGGTTATGTGATTTTATTCAATGATTGAATAAGAATGCGGGGCTGTTGATGAGCGCCCAAGTCAAATCTTCTGCAGCAGTCAGGCGGATTCGTTCCAGCTGTTGCGTACTTTGTTTGGCATCATTTCTGATCTGAATGAGTTGTGGATCGTCGTTAGTTGGTTGCGAGAATTCGACTTTTCGTTTCTCGAGTGCGACTAGCATGGCATCTGGCGGGACAGCCACTCCGGCCGCAGTCACGCCTTCCTGGGCCTTGCGAATGTCTCCATCCGCCTTGGCTATATAGTCATTCAAGACGGCATTGGTTTGCTCATCGCGACCTTCTTTGGGGGTGAGCAGCATTGCAGCCAGAGGTTCGGCGACTCCTAGGGGAATGTCGCCTACCGCAGTTGTCACGCTGAGTCTGAATCGTCCTAGGGTGTGTTTGGCGGCATTATGGAATTGATGGATCTTGAAAGTTAAGATTGCATCACCATCGGTTTGAAGTGGTTTGTCCAATTTAAAGGTTGCCCAGTGAAATGTTCCCATTGCCGGTGAGATCGCCCATCCCTGCTGATCGTTAGTTTTGCCATCGAACGCCTGATTGATGTTGAAACTAGGTTGCGTGAAGTCAGCACGGCCGCTGGCAATCTTTACCTTATTTGGTTTTTCAGGCGTCTTCGTCGAAGCCGATAGTACTTCCAGTTCTGTCACAACAAAGTTTCCATTGTCGGCAAGCCCGGGACCTTTGGATGGAAGTTTCGCATCGCTTAGAGCTTCCAGGCGGATGCCCGTGATGTTGTTCAGTGAGGTACGCATGTTGACGGTGTAGACCGTTTTCTCGGCATTGCCGCTGACAATGATTGATCTGTCCGGTTGTGGTGTTAGGACCGCTTTGTTGGTCGAGTTGGCAGACTGGTATGACAAGGGATGCCATTCAATGGCTTTGAGTTGATCTGCGGCCATCTTGTCAAGCTTGTCTGCAGTTTTCTCTGTTTCCTTTTCCAACGCAGCTTTCGCGGTATCGATCCGAGCTTGACGTTCCTTGGCAAGCCTTTCCCGCTCTGGTTTGATTTCTGCGGTGCGGGCAACAATTTCCTGATTCAACTTTGCCAGTTTCGCTTCACGTTCATTTTCCAATTCCTGACGGCGTTCTTTCCAGTCTGACTCGGCGGTGGCGAGTTGGCCCAAGAGTTCCTTGTGACTTTCCTTGATGATATCTTTCATCGCAGCAAATGCTTCCAGCTCAGACTTCTTGGGAAAGCGGGCGAGTGCCCGAATGAAAATCTCCTCTGCCAAGTCATTGTCATTCGGGTGCTCGGCAACGATCTTTTCAAGCACATTTTTTGGATCGGCAATTGCGGAGCCAATCGTGGGGCCGCTGACCAGAGCCATGACCGGTCCAAGCTGAAGGTCTGAACTCCGCTCGCACTCGCAGGCGCTCTCGCGAACTGGACGTCCAAGATTTTGCAGGAATCCATCGGCGAGTTTGACACCAGCGTCGGTGATGGCTGTCGCACGCGTTCCCTTAGGCATTCCCGGGATATTGCTGACTGCACCGGTCAAAGTGTGCACAGCATCAAAGATTACTTCAGCAGGGAGACGCCGTGGTAGTGCGTGAGAGTAATTGACAGAATCATCTTCATTTAAAGCATTCGTTTTGATACTCAATTGATAAGTTCGGCTGTTGCAAATTGCGCGATGCATCTCAGCAACATTAAAATCTGATTTGACAAAAGACTCAGCAAGATAGTCCAGTAACTCAGGGTTGGTTGCTGGGTTACCAGCGCGAATGTCATCGATGGGTTCGATTAGGCCTACACCGAGCAAGTAGCCCCATAAACGGTTGACGTAGCTACGGGCGAAGTAAGGGTTGTCGCTGTGCGTGATCCATGCTGCCAGCTGTTCACGCCTTGTAGCTTCAGCGTTTGATTCGTGTTGTACATCGAAAGGGAATTTGGGATCGACAACCGCATTGGTTTTTGGGTGTTTGACATCGCCTTGCTTTCGGTCAACAACTTTCTCAAAAAGGGGTTTTGCACCTTCAACCGCGGTACCACCAATTTTTCGTTTTCCTGATGCGGGATCATTCTCAAGTCCAACCTGCGCAAAGAAGGCAGACATTTGGTAATACTGGTCCTGCGTCCAACGCTCGAACGGGTGATCGTGGCATTTGTTGCAATTGAAGCGGATTCCAAGGAACAGGTGGGTCGTGTTCTCCATTGTGTTTTCTGGCGTCCGCAAAACCTTAAAGTAAGAAGCGGGCGGGTTTTCATTGTTTGAGCCTGTGGCCGTCAGCACTTGCTCCGCGAAGACATTGTAAGGTCGGTTTTCGGCGATTGCCGTCCGGATCCACTGCCTGAATTTGGTACTGCCCTCGACGCCGAGGAACTTTCGATTGACCTGCAGAAGGTCGGCCCACTTGTTGGTCCAGTAATCGATATAGGCCTCGCTGCCAATCAGCTCATCGACGACACGTGCACGCTTCTCGCGTGTCGGTTTTTTTTCCGCAAGAAAATTACGCACCTGCTCGCTGCTCGGTGGCAGTCCTGTCAAATCAAGGTGAACGCGTCGCAGGAATGTCGAATCGTCACAGACATCACTTGGAATGACTTTTACTCTCTGCCATTTGTCTGCTACCAGTTTGTCAATGTCGGTCCATTGTTCGACCGTGACGGCTTCGTAGCCATCTCTTTTGCCCATCACTGTGAGCGTGGTCGCAGCGTATGCTCCTTCATAACGAGCCAAAATGGCGGCTTCACCGCGTCTGATCGCAGAGAGCAGCCCCGTTTTGTCCACGATCGCCGTTTCCGTATTGCCGCTCTCAATAAAAGCTTCCTGCGTTACATCACGTTGAACACCATCCTCATAGTGCGCAATCACCCTTACCTGTTGCTCCGCATCAGTGCGTTGCACCACAGGATTGGCAGGGAATACTTCGATTCGTGTGACTCGAGGTGATGCGAGGTTTAGTTTGCTTCCGTCAGCAATCCATCGTTGTAAAACCGTATGGTAAGGGTCTCCCTTTGCCATCAAAACGCCACCTTGATGCGGTGACGAGCCGAGTGGCTTGCGTAACATCAGCGATTCATCAGGCGACGCAGGATTGATGCGGCGAGCGGCAAGGTCGTCGGTAAGAGCACGCAGATCATAGATTGGATCGTATCCACGCAGCGAAAGCTTAAAACCATTCTTGCCCTTCTGAGCACCGTGGCATGTGCCCTGGTTGCAGCCAAGGCGGCTGAGAATCGGGCCGACATCACGAATGAAATCAACGGACCCATGGTTGAGGTCATCTGTTTTTTCAGGAGTGATGCCTTGAGCTGTCATTTCGATCTTAGACGTGATCCCGCCGTAGCTTACAGCGACGCTGCCTTTTCCGTTGCCCGCTGCACGCACAACACCTGTGGTGGTGAGCGTGGCCCACGAAGGGACAACGATGTCAGCGGTTCGAGTAATATCTCGTGTTGTGTTGTCACTCAAGACAGCAGTCACAACTAACTGCGTGTAGCCGTATGGCGAAACCAATTCAATTTTACTGGGATTTATCAGTACTTTGGAAACACTTTCGGTTGTATTCACCTTTGGTGGTGTGGCTTTAGGTTGATTTGAAAGTTTGTTTTCCCATGCCTTTGCATCGAACCGTGAGGTCGCCAATTTTGCGTTATTGGCCACGTCAGAAACATCAAAGGTTCCTGTGAGATTTCCCTCTGCATCGAGGCGACGGATTTTTCCATCTGCGGCAGCGATCAACAAAGTCTGGTTCTTGCCAAAAGCAATCGAGAACACTGCCGCATCGTCAATCGAGAATTTGCTGAGTTCTGTGATTTTTGAATTGAGATGGTTCTCAAGTTGTTTCTTTTCTTCAGCGTTACGGTCAGCAACCCGCTTCGCCTGAATCTTCTTAAGCTCTGGCGAAATCTCGCTAGAAAAATCGTATTTCCAAACACGAATTTCGCTCTTGCCATCCAATGTTGCAGCTGCAGCCAAGCGTGTCGCGTCCGGACTGATGGCGACACTTGAAATGCGTCCAGGTAAGGCAGGGAGTTTTCGAACGAGGTTCGCATCATCTCCAATTTTGCGTGCCGTCTGACGAAATACTCGGTAGACCTTCGCAATACCATCTGCACCACCCACAAAAATTTCGTTTCGTTCAGGATGAGATTTTACGCTGCTCAGTCCACCAGAAAGGGCGCCGGGTGTGATTGAGGTAATGTTGTCGATGAACCTCTCTGTTTCTACTTCTGTGAGTTTGCATGACATGTCTCGTGCTACGGAGATGACATGCTTGCCGTCCGGAGTGAAAGCTGTGTCGCGTACCCAGTCATTATGTGCCCCCTGAAACAGAATCTGTTCCCCAGAAGTCGTGTCGATCGCGCGGACCACATTGTCAGTGGCTCCAAAAGCAAGCTTGCTGCCGTCGGGGGCCCAACTAACGCCGCAAAGCGAGTCGTAGGTCACTGCACGGGAAAGACTTAGTTCGTTAGTTTCCAGATTCCAGATCTGAACTTCGCCTCGTACGGCTGGAGTTCCGCCAACAGCAGCCAAGCGTTTACCGTCTGGTGAGAATCTTATCGTGTTGATTCTTGGACTCATGCCTACCAGTCGGGCAATTCGTTCCCCTGACTCTGCATCCAAGACAACCACTTCGTGGAAACCTGCTACCGCGATCTTGCTGCCGTTGGGTGAAACATCGATCGATGCCAGCGATGGCTGACCGATGTATACCGGCGGATGATCGGTTGTGTATCTTGGCCCCTCATCAGCGAGTGAGTCGTTCTTGGCTCCCTGAAGAATCCATGTGCTGTCTCTTATACACATCTCCGAGCCCACGAGACCGAGGCTGATCTCG
>CAJXTM010000143.1 GCA_913061385.1 uncultured Rhodopirellula sp.
TGCCAAGGTGATGGCTGAATTGACGGGTTATGAACGTTTTCAAATCCTGCGACGAACTGCCGATCTGCTGCTGGAAAGACGTGATCAGCTTGCGCAGGTACTTAGTAAAGAAGAAGGGAAAACGATTGCGGAGGCTACGTCTGAGGTTGAACGGTCCGCGCAGGCGATGGAGTTAAGTGGTGAGGAGGCAAAACGACTCGGTGGCGAGGTGCTACCGCTTGATGGCGGTCAGGGCGTCAACAACAAACTTGGCTTCACGCTCCGTATTCCTTGTGGTGTTGTTGCAGCGATCACACCCTTCAATTTTCCGCTCAGCTTGGTTTGCCATAAAGTGGGACCTGCATTGGCGGCCGGGAATGCCGTGATTCTCAAGCCTGCCAGTGACACACCGTTGATTGCGTTGCACCTTGTTGAAGCGTTGTTGGATGCCGGTTTACCTGTCACCGCCATTTCCTGTGTTACTGGCAGCGGCAGAAGCGTGGGGCAAGCAATTTGCAGCGATAAGCGTGTTAGGAAAATCAGCTTTACCGGCAGTTACGAAGTGGGCGAGCAGATTTGTGCGATCGCAGGAATCAAAAAAGTAACCATGGAACTCGGGGCAAACAGTCCCTTGATTGTGCTGCCTGACGCTGATCTTGACAAAGTCGTTGCTGCCACTGTGTTCAGCGGTTTTGCGAATGCAGGTCAGGTCTGCATTTCTGCACAGAGGTTGATTGTGACAGACGAGGTGCATGACGAGTTGATGGCGAAGTTGATTCCTAAGATTGAGTCCATTGTTTCCGGAGATCAGTTGAGTCGAGAAACACAGATGGGCCCAATGGTTCGCAGCGCTGACGCTGCAAGGGTCCACGATTGGATTGTCGAAGCTGAAAGACAGGGGGCTTCGATTGCATGTGGTGGACAACGTGATGGAGCATTCATGCAACCAACGCTGCTACTGTCAGCTGGCAAAAAAATGAAAGTTGTCAAAGATGAGTTGTTCGGGCCAGCCGTCGCCGTTTGTTCGGCTCGCGATGCTGATGATGCAATTGTCATGGCAAATGACAGTAATTTCGGACTGAGTGCCGGTGTCTTTACACAGGATGTCGATGCTGCTGTCAGATTTGCCAAGGAGGTTGATTGTGGGAATGTGCATATCAACGGTGGGCCGCTTTGGAGAACGGATCTCATGCCATACGGTGGAATCAAGGACAGTGGGCTGGGTAAAGAAGGACCCAAATATGCGATTGATGAAATGACGGAAATGAAATCAGTTGTGATTCATTCCTGATTGCGAGTCGGTAAAAATAGGGAGAAAATGATGCATCGAATGTCCAGACGAGGTGTTCACATGATTGCTGTGCTGCGAATCTTTTTTGGTGCCACTCTGTCTCTGACGGGGACAATGGACGGTATCTCGCATGCGGATCAGGCTGGAGCCGAACTTGGGCCGATAGTCAAGACTTCCCAAGGCCGTGTCAGTGGCGTTTGCTTAGACGCGGTCAATCAGCTGACTGTCTTCCGTGGGATTCCTTTTGCAGAACCACCAGTTGGTGATTTGCGGTGGAAACCACCACAGCCACCTGCTGGTTGGGAAGGTGTTCGCCGCTGTGAAGAGTTCGGCAACGTCGCGTGGCAAAATATGTCGGGACGCAGTGAGCCCCCGGCCATGAGCGAAGACTGCCTGTTTTTGAATGTTTGGACGAGCGGGCTTGGCCAAGAAATGAAACGTCCCGTGATGGTTTGGATTCATGGAGGTGGCCTGAATCGTGGCTGGAGCAGCCAGGCAAAATATGATGGCAGCCAGTTTGCGCGTCAGGGTGTGGTGCTGGTTTCAATCAATTATCGACTCGGGGCGCTTGGCTTTCTTGCGCACCCGGATCTTTCGGCAGAGTCCGGGCAGCACGCGTCCGGGAACTACGGAATACTTGATCAGGTTCAGGCATTGAAATGGGTGCGTGATAATATTGCTGCCTTTGGTGGTGACCCGGGCAACGTGACTATCTTTGGTGAGTCAGCAGGTGGCACCAGCGTAAGTGTACTGTGTGCTTCACCTCCGGCGAGGGGCCTGTTTCATCGTGCAATCATTCAAAGTCCCTGGATGTTTGGGTACATCAACAATTTGGCTGAAGCTAATGTTGTCAAACTGCGTCAGTCAGTGTCGTCGACGCCCAGCGCTGAGACGCTTGGCGAATCATGGGCAGCAGATTTTGTCGATCCACAATCTGGTAAGACTGTGGCTCAGCAGTTGCGAAAAATTCCCGCCCGAAAATTCATTGAGGGACGACCTTA
The DNA here is from genome assembly GCA_913061385.1 of uncultured Rhodopirellula sp. Taxonomy (GTDB): domain Bacteria; phylum Planctomycetota; class Planctomycetia; order Pirellulales; family Pirellulaceae; genus Rubripirellula. The sequence goes on from CAJXTM010000143.1 coordinate 2,272, forward strand.
CTATAAGACCCGAGTCACCATTGATGGCTCGGTGCTTGCGAATCATCCAGCAGTTGTGTTTGCTGCAGGACAGCAGGCTCAGGTCCCAGTGATGATCGGTACAACGAAGGATGAAGGTGCCTATTTCACCGGGTTCCTGCCCCCGAGTCGCGAGGAATTTGAGCAGACGTTGCGTCAGTTCTATGGTGATGATGCTGGGGCCATTATCTCAATGTATTCCAGTCAATCTGGCGGTGACTACAAGTCAGACGGTGCTCGTTTTGTGACGGATGCCTGGTTTCTACACCCAGTTCGGCAGCTTCTTGAGGGCATGAACCGGGTGCCCGTTGATGCTTATCAGTATCAGTTCATTAAACCTGGGGCCGGGTTGTCGACCACTGGTTCGCCACATGCCATTGAGCTCAAGTTTGTGTTCGGGACTCTTGGGGAAGATGCATCAGAAGCAAATCAGAATGTCTCGGATATGATGCGTGCTCAATGGGCGAAGTTTGCCGAGACTGGAAATCCAAATGGGCCTGGCCTGCCAAGCTGGTCGAGTTATCGTGAACAGAAACAGTTTTTGAATATTGGTGATTCGGTTGGCCCCGGGGTAAGTTTGAAAAAGGCCGAGTTGGATGTGCACGATCAGGCGACCCAGCTGCTCTATGATTGAAGACGACTCGATGAGTCAAGACGACGTGCGGTGCATGAAAATGAATTTTGGTTTCAATAATAAATGGATGGAATAGCATGAGTAATCGATTGGTACTTCCGTTCGTCAGTTTCGCGGTCGTGTGGTTGCAACCCATCAACGTTGATGCTGCTCAAGGCCGAATCGTACAAACGGAGGCTGGAAGCGTCCGTGGAGAGTTACTGGATGATGATCCGTCCCTCTGTGTTTTCAAGGGAATACCGTATGCAGCTCCGCCTGTTGGGATTTTGCGTTGGAAGCCTCCGCAACCGGTCGAGCCGTGGAAGGGCGTACGAGAGTGCAATCAGTTTGGAAATAAATGTTTGCAGAAAGGACGAAGGCGATCGGGACCATTTTCTGAGGATTGTCTGTTCCTGAATGTTTGGACGCCCGCCAAGCTGCCAACTGCCAAGCTGCCGGTCATGGTGTGGATTCATGGCGGAGGGCTTACTCAAGGATCAGCACATGAATTGGGATACATGGGTGATGAACTTGCGAAACGGGATGTGATCTTGGTTTCAATCAACTATCGGTTGGGAGCCTTTGGCTTTCTTTCGCATCCAGCGTTGACCGCAGAGTCTGAGCATGGGGCTTCGGGCAATTACGGCATTCTTGATCAGATCCACGCGTTGAAATGGGTTCAGGCCAACATTGCGGCGTTCGGTGGTGATCCCGGGAATGTCACCATTTTTGGTGAATCCGCTGGCGGAACCAGTGTTTATCTGTTGGTTGCGTCACCGCTTGCCAAAGGTTTGTTCCACAAGGCTATCCTGCAGAGTGCATGGATTGACCCCAAAATCTTCCGTAGACTTAAGCAGGCGAATTACTACGGTCCCTCCGCCGAACAGATCGGCATCACGGAGGTGAGCAAGCTGCTCAAAGATATTGATGCAGATGGCACATTGGAAAAGTTGCGAGCAATTCCTGCTGAGGAAATCTTGGAAAATTTGAAGCCAAGATTGCCGGTGGTGATTGATGGTTGGTTACTGTCTGATTTCCCCTCTGCGATTTGTGCCGCGGGGAAGCACAATCGGGTGCCAACCATGGCGGGTACTAATCGGGATGAAGGCACCATGTTCACGCCAGCCAAAGTTCATGAATCGGTTCAGGAGCATCGGAAGGCGATCGGAAGCCGTTTTCCCGAGCAGCTTGCAGAAGTACTTGAGGTCTATGGCGTTGACGACGAATCGGGTATCCGCGACTCCGTGGTTCAGGAAATTACGGATGTCTGGTTCGTGCGACCTACTCGGGAATACCTGAGGGCAATGCAGGCAGGAAAATCTCCGGTGTGGATGTACCACTTCACTCGGGACAGTCGTTCTTGGCCTTGGCTTAAGGCTGCCCACGCCGCAGAAATACCATACGTCTTCAATACATTGGACGAAACAAAGATTGATGACGTCGATCGAGCGATTGCAAGTGCGATGATTGGCTACTGGACACAGTTTGCCCGGTCGGGCGATCCAAATGCAGAGGGAATGGTGACATGGCCCCCCTACGATCAACAGACAGATCAGCATTTGGAAATTGGTGATGAGCTAAAATCTGGCCACGGGTTGCGTGCTGAAGCGTGTGACCTGATGGATCGTGTGATCAACTTTCAGCGTCAGGCGAAACCACGAACAACTGAATGAAAATGTCGGGTCAGGGTGACGTAATGCAACCCGCCCCGACAGATTTGTCCAGAGTTAGGCGATGCCATGAACGAGCGAAATGTCGGCAAGGACTGAACGTGAGTGATCGAGGATCGGAAAGGGTGTTCCATGTTTGATGTGACGCGATGGTTATTGGCTCTGTGTCTAATGATCGGAGGTTTGTTGATTTATGCCGCGACAGGCTTTGAGCATGCGCATGTTTCTTCGGCGGTGCATCCCGTTTTTGTTTCGACCATGGAGGTTGGTGGCGCTCGAGGCGAAGGGGACATTATTCACTGGAATGAGGGGCTTGTCTTTGGGACCGTGGTGATCGTGACTCTGACAGCGACCCTGTTGATCGGAGTTGATTCATCCAGTTCTGGCATCAAGCGAATCCGCTGTTGGATTCTTGCCGTCGGATTGGTCTATGTGCTTACTTTTGTTGCGATGATGTTTTCTTGGCGTGAGTACGCGAGTCAGGCAACGCATGAACTCTGGGGACCTTTTCCTGCACCGGTCACGTGGATGGTTTTCGGGATCTGGTTGGTTCCCGGGCTTTTTACCTTGATCTACGTCGCAGGCTTTCACACATGGTTCGTTGTGGGAAAGGTTCAAGAAGACGCCTGCTCAGATTCCAGTGAGTCCACAATTGAGAGGACCAATTGATGGAGAACTATCGTGCGGAGATCATTGTTGGCTGTGTTGCCATTTACTTTTTGCTCTGCATCGTTGTGGGCCTTTGGGCGATGCGAAAGACAAGAACGGCTCGTGATTTTTTCATGGCCGGACGCGACCTTGGAATCTTCGTGACTTCGATTGCAATCTTTTCAAGTGCGATGAGTGGCTTTGGGTTTGTGGGAGGCCCAGGGTTGGTGTACCGGATGGGGATAAGTTCCCTATGGATCGTAATTTCGACCACCATTGGCTATGCCATCTGTTTCTTTCTGTTGGGAAAGAAACTGCGAGAGTGGGCGGTCAAGAGGGATTCGATTTCGTTGCCGGATGTAATCAAAGTACGTTATCAAAGTTCGACTGCAGGTGTTCTGGCAGCGGTGGCCATTTTGCTTGGGGTCATGGGTTATCTGGCAACACAGATTGCAGCCATGGCAACGGTACTGCAAAGTCTGGTGAGTGGGTTAACGACGTATGGTGAAGTGTCGCTGTTTGCCTGTGCCTTGTTTTCGACCGTTCTGTTGGTGTTTTATTGCGTTACCGGGGGAATCATTGCGTCGGTTTATACCGACTTGATTCAGGGGGTGATCATGATGGTTGCTGCAGTGCTGGTTTTCCTGACCGCCATTTGGACGGTGGACGGTGGCTTGGCAGGGATTTCGCAGGTTTTGGTGCGTGATGATCCTCAATCGATGAGCCCTTGGGGAAGCAAGGGAATGATCGGATGTCTGTCTTGGTACTTCGTTTTTGCGTTCGGGGTTGCGGGGCAACCACATGTGATCACCAAATTGATGATGACGCGTCGCGCTGAGGATGCCAGGTGGACCTTGCCTGCTACCATTGCAGGCTACATGGTCACCGCGTTATTGTGGATTGTGGTTGGCTTGACGATGCGGGCCCTCGTGGTCAGTCATGCTCACCCTGAACTGGCGACTGCCGATAGTGCTGCTCCAGATTTTCTTCAGTACTTCACTCACCCGATTCTTGCCGGTATTGTTTTTGCTGGCTTGTTTGCAGCCATCATGTCCACGGCAGATGCATTTCTGAACATTGGTGCCGCTGCCATTGTGCATGACATTCCGGTAGCTATTCGTGGTAAGCCACTTGAGAACGAGTTGCGATGGGCTAGGGTCGTCACGGTCTTGATCGGAGGTGCAGCCATGGTGTTCGCGCTGTTCAGCGGTGATATGGTGGCACTTCTTGGTGCATTTGGATGGGGAACCTTTGCAGCCGCCCTCGTGCCCACTGTCGCGATCGGTTTGAATTGGAAGAGAGCAACGTCGCTTGCGGCATGTGTAGCGATTGCCTCAAGTCTGATCGTGAATTTCTCCATCAAAGCGTTTGGTATTGTCGTTCCTCTGAACATCGATTCTGGTGCGGTTGCCCTGCTTGTTTCGCTGACACTCTTTATCGGTATCTCGCTCGGAACCCGCAATAATCCTGAAGTCGCCGATCCTGAAGTCGCCGATCCTGAAGTCGCCGAAGTCTGAAGTCGCAGAAGTCTGAAGTCGCAGAAGCTTTGAGACGGGGTGGTTCTTTCAGGGCTGTTGTGCACATTTGGCTTATTGCTGGCTCATGAAATTGGGCGATTCACTTGGCCGGTGTTTGTTCGAGTAGCCAGTTGGTGTATTCAATACCTGGTCCTACAAACTCCAGTTGAGCCCCGGCCTGCCGTCTTGTTGCTAATGACTGTTCCCGAGGTGACAATGCCAAAAAGTCGCTTGGCGAGACAAAATTCGAGTCGCGCCTGAATAAAAGACTAGCTTGGGAGTGGTTGGCAACTTGAATCGCTGTTGAATCTGGTTGTTTCCAGAGGCTGTTCCAAGCAGCAAGCGTCGCGAAGCTGCGAGCGGTTTTGTTCTTATGTCTTCGTAGACTGAGGCCAATGTAGCTTTCTCGAACACGAAACTGGTTTGCGTTGCCCTGCCACCGCATCAGTTGGGCAATCAACGCTGGGTTGAGTGGTGGCCTCACCAGAGTGGATTTGAGGGATTGCATCACTAAGCATGCTACAAAGTCGACGTCCAGCAGATTGGATTCCGCTTCAACAGGTACGGGCGGTATCGGGCCGAGTTTTTCTGGCGGTAATGAGACCAACAACCCAGTGATGGCACAGATGGTGTTCCGTCTTAGACGTGCTGTTGCTTCAAAACCGGCAACCTTGCGAATCGGAAAATCGATGGATACCGCTACAGCACCGGCAATGACATTGTTCTCAAGAATGAACTCAGTCTCGGGAATCATGCCGATGTCGAGGGCGGCATTGAGAGGGCCACTGTAAAATTCAGAATTTCGTATTTCACACAAACTGGCTTTCATTACCGTAACGCAGTTGAGCGATTCCTGACTGCCTATGGTTGCATCGAACCGGCAATTTGAGATGCGAATGCTGCCACTCACGCATCGCACAGCCTCTCGCTTTGGGGTGCGAGTCAGAGCTGGTTCGCTTGCAGCGTTGAATCTGATTGTGAGTCCCTCGAGAACGAGTTCATTATCAGATACGATCCCCGATGGTAC
>CAJXTM010000144.1 GCA_913061385.1 uncultured Rhodopirellula sp.
CTACACGTAAGGAGTCGTCGGCAGCGTCAGATGTGTATAAGAGACAGTCTTTGGATTTGTGATTGCATAAAGGGTGAAATCAACACGGCCATCTTTCGCTCTTGCGGAAATACCGCTTCGAACGCCGTAAGAGAGTCCCTCTTGTTGGCGAACACGATTTCCAAGTCGACTGCTGAGCGATCCACCACCAAGAATGTAGTTTCCAAGCACCAACGAAGCATACTGAGGATCCGAATCCTTGAGGTTGTACTGCTGGCTGCTGAAGTAGAACGCATTTGCCTTGTCTGGTGTCTCGATGATGTCGAGTGATTGCTCGACATCAGGATGGGCTTTTCGATCGACGCGAGCAAAGGACTCATCGGTTTCCCAATCAGCTAACTGTGCATTGAGAAGAGCTTTGAGCTCATCAGGATCAAAGTCACCAACCGCCGAGACTTCACCCGCCTGATTACTCAGGAATCCAGCGTGCAACGCCCGAATCTCGTCGACGGTGACCTTCTTGTACATGTCGATCTCTTCTTCGGCTGACATCACGTACCGGACATCGTCCTTGGCATACGGTGACAGACTGCGTCGAACGCTTCGTGGAGCGACGGACTGTGGCTCGGTTGTGCCTTGTTGCAGACTTGTGATGATCTGACGTCGCATGACTTCAAGTTCGTCGCCGTCGAGACGAGGATGACGAAGCACATCGCCCAAAAGTGTGATCGCTTCGGGCAGGTATTCCCGTTTGGTTTTCAAACCCACCTGCAGCACGCCAACCGTTGAGCTCATTGACATTTCAATTCGCAGGCGATTGAGTTCATCCTGCAGTTCGGTGTAATCGTACTTTTCGGTTCCGCGGGCCATCAGGATACCAAGCAGTTCGACTGCACCAAGTTTGCCTTTCAGCGATTCGCCATTGCCGAAACGCAAGGTGAGTTGCATTGAAACGGTTTCACCGCGGGTTCTCTTTGGTAAAAATGCATACTCAACGCCGCCGGTGAGTTTGCCACGAAGTGTCCGTTTTTCGATTGCCGTAGGTTCAGGATCGATTTGCTCTCCAGCCGCGACGGCTTCGCGCCCTTTGTATCCATCCAGCATTGCTGCAATGTCCGGAGCTTCTGGAATGCTGATGCGATCCGATTCCTCGCTTGGAATGAAAAGGCCGGTCGTGCGATTGTTTCTTACAAAATACTTTTCCGCAACTTGCTGAACCTGTTCGCGAGTAAGAGATTCAATGTTGTCGCGGTACATGAAGTAGAGTCTCCAGTCACCCTGAGCGGCCCAATCACTGAGCGAGATCGCAATGCGGTCTGAATCGGATGTCTCCAGTTCGCGTGCCTTCAGGATCTGCTGAACGGCTCGCTTGACCTCTGTTTCTGTCACAGGATCATCACGGAATGACTGCTCGACGATTTCGTTCATTGTTAAACGAGCTTTTTCGATCGAGCCGTCGCCTGGTACTTCTGCCAGAGTCATGAAAAGTCCTGGCTCTGCGAAAGCATTGGCCAGAGCGTAAACACTGGTTGCGATCTCCGATTCAACAAGGCCTTTGTACATTCGGCCCGTTGGCTGATCACTCAAAATGTAGACCAAGGCCTTTGCCGCGGCATAATCAGGGTGGCTTCCGGAAGGAATGTGATAGGCGTTGCCAACCAGTTGTGTTTCACCCACGCGGCGGACCACGACTGTTCGCTCTCCGTCCTGTGCAGGCTCCGTCGTGTAGGTGTCGTCGAGTGGAGTTTCCGGGTTTGAAAGGGCACCGAAGTACTTTTTGAGGTAGCTCAGGGCTTCCTTCTGTTCGAATTTACCAGCGACGATCACCATCACATTGTCAGGACGATAAAACTTGCGGTAGAACTGCCTCAGTTTGACAACTGGCACGCGTTCGATGTCGCTTCGATTACCGATCGTGGTTTGACCGTAGTTGTGCCACTCATATGCCGCTGCTTGCATCCGCTGCATCAGTACACGGAACGGTGAGTTTTCACCACTTTCAAACTCGTTCCGCACAACCGTCATCTCCGATGCAAGATCTTCGCCGAGAATCTTGCTGTTCACGAGGCGGTCAGCCTCCAGTTGAATTGCAAACTCCAAGTTGTCGCCGGTTGCAGGAAGGGTTTCGTAGTAGTTGGTGCGATCCATCCATGTTGTCCCGTTCATCGAGCGACCGGCACCGCGGTCTTTCAACGCTTTTGGAATGTCAGGGTTGGAAGGCGTGCCTTTGAAGAGCATGTGCTCCAACAAGTGAGCCATGCCGGCTTCTCCGTAACCTTCGTGTCGGGAGCCAACGAAGACCGTCATGTTGACGGTCACAACCTCTTTGCTTGCATCTGGGAATAGCAGTACACGTACGCCATTCTCGAGCTCATACTCCGTGATGCCCTCGACTTCGGTGAGTTTCATTATGGTTCCATCAGCTGCTTGGGCAGCGACTGCCCGGCCTGCTTGGGCCTTTTTGGGGGGATCGTCTGCTTTCAATGTCGAGACGGTAATTAGACTCCAGATCAATAGAAACGCCACCAACTTGGCGTGCATTGCTGAACTTGCGATTGTGGGGTGTATTTGCTGCAGGGCCACTGCCATACTCCTTTTTAAATGTTCGGGTCATCGAGCTTTTTTCGTGGTCCTCGGATTGTAGCGAGGTAACAACAATCAGATAACAGGACGTGGAAACTTATCGATGGATAACTACGGGGTTCAAGGTATTCAGACGGACGGCGAGAGAGAATGGTTGTGCCTTAATCTCAGTGAACCTCTCAGCGATGGTCAGGCGACTGAGGTGATGATCAAAGAACGGGTGATTGCGCTGTTCCGCCATGGTGGCGATTTATTTGCGATGGATGGGATGTGTGCGCACCAAGGAGGGCCTGTGGCAGAAGGTCAAGTGGAACACGGCTGCGTCACCTGTCCCTGGCACGGATGGCAATACGAGCTGAAAACCGGCATCCAAACGATCAATCGTCAACCGTTGCAAGAAACGTTCCAGGTGCGCGAGAATGACGGTAACGTTGAGATCCTGATCTGAGTGCAAAATTGCGGTGAAGTTCAGGGGCGTGAAGTTCAGTCATCATTGATCTGGGCGGCAGGTCGACCTCGTCGACCTCGTCGACCTCGTCTACCTCAATGTCCCGGTTTGTCAAAATTGGAGCTGCAAAGTGAGAATGTTTGCAAGCGGGATTGTGGCTTGGAATGATCAAGTCTCGAAGGCCCGTGTTGAGTAATTAGCAGCTTTTTAAACCCTCGCCCGCCGGGGCTGTGGGGCAGGCACCATCACGGACTCGACTCGCAGAGTGTAAGACCGCTGGGCTCAGCCGCACTACTAGGCACCTCAATCGACGGGAAAACCACGTTTTCGCAGCAGGGCACTGGTGTCGACATCGCGTCCACGGAAGCGGCGGAATCCCTCTGCCGGATCGATCGTGTCACCGATGCTCATCACGTTGTCATGCAGGCTTTTGGCCACATCCTTGTCGTAGAAACTGCCGGCCTCGACGAAGCGTTCCGCTGCGTCGGCTGTTAAAGCATCAGCCCAGAGGTAGCTGTAGTAGCCAGCCGAGTAACTGTCGCTACTAAATATATGCATGAAATGGGGAGTGCGATGCCTCATCGGTAGTTCGTTGGGCATTCCCATCTCAGCCAAAGTCTTTCGTTCGAATGCGTCGGGGTCGATGTCATCAGACCCAGCTAGGTGCAATTTCATATCGATCAATGCGCTGGCTAAGTACTCGACAGTGTCGAATCCTTGGTTGAAAGTCGAAGCCTTCTTGATCTTGTCGAGTAGTGCTTGTGGGATGGCTTCGCCCGTTTTGTGGTGCACCGCAAACTGATTCAGAATTTCTGGTGTTTCGAGCCAATGTTCATTGATCTGTGAGGGGAACTCAACATAGTCGCGAGCCACTGAGGTTCCAGACTGCGAACGATAGTTGACTTTTGAAAGCAGACCGTGAAGAGCGTGACCAAATTCATGAAATAGGGTCACTGCATCATCCCATGAAATGAGAACTGCCTCACCGTCAGCGCCTTTGATGAAGTTCGAGTTGTTCGAGACAATCGTGGTAATCGGTTTGCCCATGTTTTCCTGAGCTCGGTAATCCGTCATCCATGCACCACTACGTTTTCCTTCGCGGGCGTATGGGTCCAAGTACCAGAGTCCTACGTGCTTACCGTCGGCATCAGTCACTTCCCAAACGGTAACATCGGGATGAAACACGGGGATGCCACTTAGCTGCTTGAATTGCAAACCGTACAGTTGGGTGGCAGCCCACATCATGGCTTCACGCAGTTTTTCAAGCTGCAGGTAAGGTTTGACTTCATTGAAATCGAGGTCGTATTTTGCCTTGCGGACCTTCTCGGCGTAGTAACGATAGTCCCAAGGTTCAATTTTGATTTTGGCGCCTTCTTCGTCCGCGATCGCCTGCATGTCGGCAACTTCTTCACGGACTCTTGCCAGAGCCTTTGGCCAGACTTTCATCATCAGGTCCATGGCGGCTTCGGGCTTCTTGGCCATGGTGGGTTCCATACGCCAATGGGCGTGTGTTTCGTAACCCAAAAGCTTTGCACGGGCAGCCCGAATCTTTAGAATTTCGGCGATGATTTTATTGTTGTCGTACTTGTCGCCATTGTCCCCTCGGCTGTAGTAATTCTGCCACACCTTTTCACGAAGCGGACGGTTACTGGAATAGGTCAGAAACGGATCCATGGAGGATCTCGTGTTCGTGATTGCCCATACACCGTCCTTGTTGTTTCGGTCCTTTGCGGCGCTAGCCATGGCAGCGATCACACTGTTTGGCAATCCACCGAGTTCGGACTTATCGTTGATCCAAGTCACATAGCCCTTTTCATCAGCTAATACATTCTGACTGAAATCAGTGAACAGCCGAGCGAGTCGTGTGTTCATCTGTGAGAGTTTTGCTTTGTCGCTGTTTTCAAGCTTTGCACCTTTTCTCAAAAACGTTTTGTAGGTGTCGTCTACCAAGCGGCGTTGTGCGAGGTCAAACGTGCCGTCCTTCATTGCGGGGCTCTCGTAAACAGCTGAGATCCGGGCAAAGAGCTTTTTGTCTTGGTAAATACTGTCCTCGTGTTCAGATAGCTTTGGCACGATGACCTTTTCGATATCCGGTATCGGACCGACGTTGAGATTGGAGGCGTAGACAAAGAACATCGCTTCAAGCCGACTGAGGGTGCGACCGGAACGTTCCATGGCAACAATCGTGTTCTCGAAATCAGGCGTTTCAGGATTACCCGTGATTGCGGTGATATCATCGTCTGCCGCCTTGATAGCCGCATCAAATGCTCCGATGAACTCTTCGGAACGAACAAGGTTCCATGGCGGAACGCCTCCAAAGGGCCCGGTCCATCGTTTTAGAAGTGGCGAATCGAATTCCATCTTTTTTGCAACTCCGGGAGCCTGACCAAAGGTTGAGTGATTAGAAAATATGATCGCGAAAGCAATGGACAGCACTGTGAAGATGCGACGGGTCACGTGAGTCATCCTGTATGGGGCGGGTGCGCAAATCTCGGACTTTTTACAGTCTAGCAGGTTGTTCCTGCATTTTGGTTGGGGGGAGAATCCTCATGATCACGCAGGAACCAAGCTGCAATTCACTCTCGTGCGAGAAACACGTTCTCGCTCCGCAGTAGGGTGCCGCTCTGAGAGGACGACTTCACAATGATTCGCTAACCGGACGACAATAACGCTCAAGCAGATTAAAACGTTTTAACCCAGCAACTGCCCTCATCAACGACTTTGAACTGCAGGGTCTGTAGTTGCTCGATGAGTTCCGTGCGGTCACCATCGATCGAGGTTTCTACGGTTTGGATATTTCGTTGGTTCAGCGAATGAACCATTGCCCCAATCAGGTAGCTTTCTGCTGGTAGCAGGCTTCCCTTGGCATGTTGCGGATTGAGGTCCAGGATGGCGGTTGACGGAGACATGACCTCTGCTTCGGGGTCGCTGAACCAGATCGAAATGGAGGCCAAGGTTGGTCCCCCCCGTTCTTTTAGTTCGGCTGATTCGATATCGACATGCCCAAGGCTTGCTGCGACTCGGGATTCACCGGGTAAGGTGGATGCGCAGATGACTTCGGTAGTTCGTCTGAATTGCAGAGCGTTGCGGTTGACTGGCGGACGGTATTGAGAAACTGCGGCGGTCATCCGAAAGTGTGGTATCCCCGGCGTGTAGCCGGCTTGTTGTAGAAAAGAATTGCTTCGGTAATCCGAAAGTGGAATACCGATTCCGAAACCAATCGGTTCAAGACCTGCGTAACCACGCTGGTCATCACGCACCAACCCGACACGAATTTGTGAGGTTGACTTGGGGGAATGCTCAATTGCAGCCAGTAGACGAAGTGCCGTTGCATCGTCGCTGTTACTTGCGATGCACAAGGCGTGGACGACGGTGAGGTCGCTCTCTGCGTGTGAAGGGTCACAGTGTGGTGGACCAAAATGACACCAGCCCTTGATCGTGCCCTCTGATTCAGCGATTAGCAACGTCTCAGGGGCAAAGAAGGTGCGGGCAAGTACAGCCTGCTCAAACTTTGCATGATTCACATACGGGGGCGGACCGGAAGCGGACCAGTGCTCGATCCAAATCCGAACCAGTGCTGGCAAATCGGCGTTTCGAAATGGGCGAATATTCAAGGCAAATTTGTCAGGCGGCAATCAAGACATGCATATGAAGTCGGGCAAAACGTCTGTCGGTTGAACTGGCTCGGGTTCGATGCGGTCTCGATTGACCGCGACCGCGCTAGCCGTCACTTAGGCAACTGTATTTGCCCAGCCAAGAGCATGATGCCATAACCAGGAACGCAATTGAAGCGGTCCTGTTCGTTAAAGTGAAAAACGGCGGGGAAACACGCCCGCGCTTCCCCGCCGTCTATTCATCAACCCGCGAAAGAAAGTCATTGCCAAATCGGTTGCAATCCCACACCACAACCGACTTTGCGACGACCCGCTCAGTCGAGCGCGGGCCTCCCACATTGGTCGACCCCCGCCGGTACGGATTTGAATCGGCCGATATTGCCGGTCTCTAGGCTCGGAACTGACGTTTGTCTCTGAAAGAGGGATCATGACGTCAAAAAATAGCGGACATGCCGGTTGTTCCGATTAATACGGCCACCCAATTCCTTTGATCACTCCGGTTCTCTGCAATTTTGGCACGCCGAGGCTGTGATTGTCACTTCTGCAGCGAAATTACGATTGGTGCATCCCAGAGCAACTGTCCGTACTGCAGTGAAAATAGGGCTCGTTGCTTCATTCAGCTTTCAGAGAGGGTTGGTTGCGACGATCAGCAATTCGAACCAGTTAGTATTCTGGCTTTCGTTGCTCTGGTTCTGATTCGGCGTGCTCGCCGCGCGGTGAGCACGCCTCTCGATTGCCGGTGCGAAGCTGGTGATCTGTTAACTCTCGCTGTCCACAGTTTTGGTGCTGATGGGGATTGCAGCCTGGGCCGAGCTCATCCGGACTGATGGTCGAGACACTCGAGTCCCTTCCTTGAGTTGACAGAAAAAGCATTTCAGGAAAAAAAAATCTGAGTAGCTGCGGATTTGGTCAGCGGATTTGGTTAGCGGATATGGTTAGCGGATTTGGTTAGTGAGGTGTGTCGCTCTTATGAGCTTGGAGTTTGAGTGTTCTGTGCTCAATCTGGAAATGCTAGCTTGACTGTTCGGTTTTGTTCCGTGTGGCTTTAGTGGCAGGACTAGCCGTTTGCGGCTGTCTCTTATACACATCTCCGAGCCCAC
>CAJXTM010000145.1 GCA_913061385.1 uncultured Rhodopirellula sp.
AGATCAGCCTCGGTCTCGTGGGCTCGGAGATGTGTATAAGAGACAGGTTATGATCAAAGTACTCAAGGCGGTGGAGGTCCTGCAAATCCCAGCGGATCGATGCATTCTCACCATTGATTTCAAAGGTATAAAGGGCTTTGTGCCCTCGCGCGTAGCGAGTTGACTCAAAGAGCCCCAGTGAGCCATTTTCGAAGTGGCACAGGAATGCACACGCATCATCAATTCCGACGGGTTCCATTTTGCCGGTTTCGGTGTGCATGCGTTCCTTGACGAAGGTCTCTGTCATGGCCGAGACATCCTTGATCGAACCATTGAGCCAGATAGCTGTATCGATGCAGTGCGCCAGCAAGTCCCCGGTAACACCGGAACCAGCAGCTGCAACATCGAGACGCCAAAGTGCTGCGCCACCCTGTGGCACATCATCCGAGATCGTCCAGTCCTGTAGGAAGTTAGCTCGATAATGGAAGACCCGACCGAGCCTTCCTTCATCAATCAGTTGCTTTGCCATGGTGACAGCGGGTGCCCGGCGATAGTTGTACCAGACGGTATTAACGACACCTGCCTTTTCGACTGCCGCGATCATCTTTTCACCCTCTTCAGGATTCAAAGCAAGCGGCTTTTCACACAGGATCATCTTCCCTGCTTCGGCAGCGGCAATGGCGATTTCAGCATGGAAATTATTCGGCGTACAAATATCAACGGCGTCGATATCATCACGGGCGATGAGGGCTCGCCAATCTGTCTCGATGGATTCGTATTGCCATTGGTCAGCAAAGGCTTGCACTTTTTCTGCACTGCGTCCGCACACAGCTTTCAAAACCGGACGGTGTTGCAGTTCCGGGAAAAAATCATTGACCCGCTTGTAGCCGTTGCTATGGGTCCGACCCATGAACCCGTAGCCGATTAGTCCAATGTTAAGTGGTTTCATTCTTGTTGTTCAGTAACGAGTAAATCTAAATCAGAAACTTTGAATCCGAAAAGGCACGCCCAATCCTCAACATATCCTTTTCAGTACCGATCAAGCAAAAGCTTGATCGCGAGTGGGGCTTGAAAACAGAATCAGACGGTACTGCCGTGAGCATCACGAACATCAACCATCGCTTTCAAAATTTGATTCCATGTCTGGGGATCCTCAAGCACTGCATTCGGGAACATGCAACCGTCCCAGCAGATGTGTTGTATGCCGCGGGCAGACGCATCTTTTAGCCAATAGCCTGCAGTACGAGAGATATCCAACTTGCCATTGGGATCATCTGCTCGGCAATGCTTTCCGGTCTTATCATGAGACCCGGCACCGTGGACGGTTCCATCATTTTGTGCAACGTGGAAATCGATAGTCCATGGTCGCAATTTATCTGTCATCTGCTCATACGCTGCGTAAAACTCTTCTTCGCTGTAGCCATCCTGCAGCAGTGCATGTTCAGGTGCGTTGTATCCCATCAAGTACAGATAAGTGTGTGCTTGGTCCGCTTGGAATCCCAGCGTTTCAGGTTTCCCCACGGCTTCCAGCAGATCCAGCATATCTTTCCAACTGTGCATTCCCGCCCAACAGATCTCACCTTCACAAGCAAGTCGTTCGCCATGGTCGGCCGCAATTTCCGCCGCTTTGGTAAATGTGTCAACGATTCTAGCTGTATTGGCAGCGGGATCCTCTTTCCATTTCTCGACTCCAAACTCAGCAGAGTCGATTCGAATCACGCCGTATTCACGAATGCCATGCTGATTGAAAACCTTGGCAATGCGGCAGGCTTTTTCGATGGCCTGCAAAAATTTCCCCTGTTGTTCGTCGTCACCCATCGCGGAATCGCCAACCGTTCCTGGCCAAACGGGGGCAACCAATGAGCCAACTTTGAGCCCATGACTCCCAATCAGATCAGCAATTCTTTTCAGCTCATCTTCACTGGCATCGGGATCGGTGTGCGGATGAAAAAGAAAGTAGTCAACGCCCTCGAATTTTTGACCATCGACCTCGGCCGCTGCAGTCAACTCGAGCATGCGTTCGAGACTGATGGGTGGTTCCTGACCTTCATCGTCTCCCTTACCAACGAGCCCTGGCCACATTGCGTTATGAAGTTTCGGATAATTTTTGTGCTGGTCAGACATGGTGTTCTGTAAAACTCGGCAATTTGGGGATGTTTTTCGAAAACGCGGCAATCGGCTGGGCCACTCGGTAGCCAGGTGGGGCCTTAAATGTTTTATTGACTGGATGCCTCGGGTACAAGAACGCGAGGAAAGTCCCTTTCTATTCAGCAAAAATAATCTTCGGGACCATCCCGAAGACCGAATTGAGCGTTACCACCAGTCCCACAATCACCTTATGGCGACCAAATCCTGCATTCACCGTTCACTCGCATCCCGAGTTCCCAGCATTGTCTGGGAGCAAAATTCCCCCCTATCAATGCAAATTGATACTCGGAAAGGTGAAATCAGCACTCGCCATGGACGTTTTTCAGGTGGAGCGGCCGACCAAGTCGAAGTGATTGAAGTGGATACCGGCGCGATTCGTGTCATGATTCTACCAACCCGCGGAATGTCGATTTGGAGAATGGAGTCGAGTGGAGTACGTTTTGGTTGGCAATCACCAATCTTTGGCCCCGTGCACCCTTCGCAGGTTCCTATCTTCGATTCCAGTGGAATCGGTTGGTTGGAGGGATTTGACGAACTGCTGGTGCGTTGTGGGCTTGAGAGTAACGGCGCCCCAGAGCATGACGCAGAAGGGAATCTGATTCACCCGCTGCATGGGCGAATCGGCAACCTGCCGGCTGATTCCCTGACCATTGAGTATGACGAGGCCTCCGGAAGGCTTGAGGTGATCGGCGAAGTCCTTGAATCACGTCTATTCGTCAAAAGGTTGCGATTACGCAGCCGTATTCGTTTTGAAGCGGGTAGTTCGGAAGTTGCTGTTTTGGATGATGTGACCAATGAACTCTCCAAACCTGCTTCCATGCAATTGCTGTATCACATTAACGTCGGTGCACCCATTCTTGGCGCGGGTGCGAAATTAGAAGCACCAATTGAATCACTTGCACCCAAAGACTCGCATGCAGCCAGTGAAATGGACACATGGAACGAGTTCGGTGCACCCGAAGAGGGCTATGCCGAGCGTGTTTACTTTGCACGGCTTCGTGCGGACGAATCCAGTGCCACTACGGCAATGCTCAGATCCGCTGACGGAGAAAAGGGACTTGGTATTACCTTCAATGTAAATGGTTTGCCAAGATTCATTTTGTGGAAGAATACAGCGGCTGAAAGTGATGGTTACGTCACCGGATTGGAACCGGCCACCAACTACCCCAACGCGCGCTCGTTCGAACAGAAACAGGGTCGCACCATCGAACTGGAAGGTGGCGCCACAGCATCATTCCGTGTCAAATTAATGCCACTGACAACGGCAGAACAAGTCGACGAAGTATCGCGTCAGATCCAGGTACTTCAAGGTGACGAAGATCCAGAAATTCATCTTCAACCCAGGCCGGGTTGGTCACCTGGTGCGTGACGGGTCCGACACCCCCACACGCGACGGCGACCCAAGATCTACTTGACCTTCACCCCGTCGATCTTGAAGATTGCGAAGTGGCTAGCGCCTCTTGGACCAACACCGTTGGGATACTTGTACTTCTCGGTATCAATCTTGAATCTGCCTTCGACGGTTACGGGGCGAGTAACAAAGTCCGTTGTTTTACCGGGTACCATCTCAACAATCACACAATCAAAGAGCGCCGCTCCGGGACCAAAACAACATTCCTGGTTGTCCCGAACCAGTACAAACTGATCGATGTTGGTTTCTTTGAACAACGTGCTGGGCAAAATGTAGCCCCGCAGCTTGACCTTAACGCCATCAAGTTTTTTGATCTCGTCCGTCAACAAACCAGGATTGAACTTCGCATCTTTCTCAAGCTTGAAGCTCAAATCATCAAAATTAATGTCGCCCTTGGCTCGCGATGAGTCGCTGCTCTTGCGAACTTCTACCTTGGGTCTTGCGGGAGCAATCCCTCCAGCATTTTTTGCTTGATCTCCCGTCTGTGCCTCGGGGGCACCTGTGACGCTGACTTTTTTCTCGCTGGCACTCGCTTGTTGTTGCTGGTGATTCGTCAGTTGCGGGTTTGCCGCCTGTGAAATTCCCACCAGCAAAATGGAACTCACGATCATCGCGAAACGCAAAAACATCATGTGTTGGCTCGAAAGGGAACTATTGCGGCAACAATCACGATGCCGACGGGGACTCCCAAGAGTATAGCCGCAGGCGGGAAGCAGCGAACACATCAAAATATGCGACCCAAAGACTCAACGAATTTGATCGACTTTCATTTGATAAAACACAGTGTTGTCAAAGTCTGTAACTTTCTGCTGCCGACGATTAAGCGTGAACGTGCCGGCCAGTTTTTTCTTCGTCAAACCCGCTTTGGTGGTTTGTCCATTCAGCAATCGGACCTCAATCATATCGCTGCTCTTCGGCTGTCCGCCGAAACAACAGGTTCCCAAATCAGGAACGAGGATGAACCGTTTTAGCAAACCACTGCCAGAAGAAGGATGAATGTAACCCTTCAAGAAAATGTCATTACCGTCAATTTCAATTGCCTTGGAACTTGGCCGGTCGTCCGGCGAATTGGACGCCTGCTGCAACTCCCAAAAGTGCACGCGTGTGTAGCCTTCGGGTACCTCAGTCAGGTAGACGTAACTGTGCAGACTAATGCCGCCAAGAAGTACGAGCGTATTGAATACAACCCCTGTCATGGCCAGCGAGTGACCGGCAAACTCTTGAGGAAACCGTTTTATCTTCAGGTATCCTGCAATGCCCAAAACCACGCCTAACAATGCCAGACCCAAGAGGGCCCAGACAAACAAACCCAACAAAGACACGACGGCACAAATGACCGAGGCGATCGCGGTCGTGCTAACAGCACGGTAGGGGAATTCTTGCTCATCAGAATCGCGAGCGATTTCTATATCAACTGACATTTTTACGTTTCACCAAGATGATCTTCGACACATTGGCGACTCCGCTAGAATCCGACGATTAGCCTTTGACGGGCTGTGCTCCGCCAGAGAGCAGCAAGAACTGAACAATCATAATGGTCGCCAATGCGAGACCTAATACGTAGCTCAACCGCCAAGGGTTCATTCCCGATTCAGAACCTGTGGTTGGAGAAAGTGCTGATGATCCCAGTGCTGATGATCCCAGTGCTGATGATCCCAGTGCTGATGATCCAAGTGCTGATGATCCAAGTGCTGCAGTGGCCTGCCCAGGTTCGGCAAGGACCGATCCTTCCCGCATTCCGAGTTCATTCTGGCCAACATCGGAAAACACAGGCCCGCCAGAGAACTTGCTATCTGTCTCACGATCAACCGATGAACTGGAATCTGTTTTCTCGGTTTCACGACTGGGAACGGGAATTGAAAAGAAGGTATTAGCACGGCGAACACTCTCTGGATCAATTTTTTCCAGTTTCATCAACGCCTCCTTTGCCGCAGGCAGAGGGCACGCGCGAAGATAATTGACCACTGGGACACGTACCCAATTGTTGTCGGGATCTGCCTTGACGAATAAATTCACCAAGCGATCAATCTGACTCCAATCGCTCCATCTTGCCAGATCGGGAATCACCAAGTCGGCCAAATCTTTGCGATCCAATACGTGATGGAGAGATTCCACCAAGGCACTGCGTGGAAGAACATCGCCCTCAGTTCCATGAAAGCGTACTGCCATGATCGCGGCGTATGTGTCGGCATAGGGTGCCTTCTTATTGGCTAGGAAAAGTTCATCGACCAGAGGCAATCCCTGTTCACCTGCCAGGGTGAGATAACAGGCAATCAACGCATCCAGACCACCACGAGAACTCTTTTGGGTACTTCGAAGCATTTTTTCAAGGAATGGTAAATTTTTCTCGTCACCACAGACACCCAACATCGTCAGGTAAAGGCGTTTACGATCGGTTGCCATTTCTGGATCACCGATCCATTGCAGCAATTGCTCACGATCCATTTCCGGACCAAGTTTCTTAACAGCATCGTAAGGAGCAACAGCGAACTCGTCGTAGGCGTCGCGAGCCAACATCGATTCATCATCTTGCAGATACTTGTGATAGAAACGTAATCGCTGAAGCGAATCATCTGATAGCTTCGTAATATTGCCGATGTACTTTTCTGCTCTTTCGCTTACGGGCAAGCAAGACCATTGCAAATCGGGTGGGTCAACGCCAGAAAGCATGAATCGGCGGCCGATGCTCACTTCGCCGTAATAGATTGCTTTGACCTCCTGACCAACTTTGATCAAGTCCGACCCCTTCAAAACTGCTTCGACCTTCATCAGCACCTCACCCGTTTCCTTGTTTCGGGTCATGTCATTTTGCAGCGAGGTTGCAATGACTACGGCATCCATCGATCCCATCTCCTGCCGGAGCGTCTGCGAGACAGCGTTGCAGAAGGGGCAGGCTTCAGCCATGGAACCCGAGAGGCTGCCAGCAGTGACCAAGAAGGCTACTAGGAAGGGTCGAATCGAGGATTGCGATACGAACATGCGATATACCAAGGTGCAAGGGAATGGATGCAGGCCTTCGCTGCCTTTGAGCATCAAGTCTCATACGATCATCAATGGATGATCAAACTGCTCCGCCTTTTCAGGTTGCAGCGGAGCTAACAGCTAATCATAGGTGCCGAAGATGGTTCATGAGAAGTCGTTCTACGGACGGGAGGACCGCTTCCGCAGAGTTTTCCCCTCATAATCCATCCCTGAACGGCTCAACCGATGCTACCCAAGATGCCGATAGTGACGGTACGTCGGGTTGTGTTGCCGAGTTCGCAAGCGAATTACAGCCAAAACAAGGCAAAAATTCGCAACATTGCGAAGTTTGATCATCACAACAAGACACCCGGGCAGGACAGCTGAGGAGTCAGAGAAGCAGCTCATTGCCCGTGATTAGCCAAAATATTCCCGCGATATTCGTCCCATTGTGGCGATTTCGTACGTCTCGAGGGGGGACGCAGTGATGCTTCGTCATCTTTTGATTGCCGCCGTACTGTCATGCAGTTACGTCGCTTTGTCCGATAATGCTTCGGCCGACCAGCGGGCCTACGGCCGCGCTTGGGGTGGACAATCCGATTTCCGCGACTGGAATCGGTTTTACCACTATCCGTACGTCTATTACCCACAGAATTTCTGGGGGCAGGAATACTTCCGCAGCAGCGATAGCCTGTATCACAGGTATCCGCCTGAGATGCGGATTCCCGTCTACAACAAGAAGTGGCACAACTATTACCCGAGCAGCCGCAGGTTTCACTCGGGACACCACTTCATTCTAGATGTCTTTTAGTCACGCTTACGCGCTGTCGCACTCGGCTGATGAGTTCAAGCTGCTGCCGCTGGTGAATGCGCCAGTTGGGTGTTTGCTGTGCATCACATCAATCGAGTTTGCTGGCGGGACTAATGGTATCTGGAACCGGGATTCGGCCGCTCGCGCGGCTGTTGGATAAATCGAAGGCACCGGTCTGGGCAATCAGCCCGGCCGGTAAGCTGATTTATTTGTCACCCGGCTGCAGTGAGTGGCTGGGGTTTGACAGTGCGCTCTTACTGGATCGTCGGTCGGTTGCTGGTGCGCCGGTTTCAGGTGTGAGACTGGATTTGGTCGCGGCCGCGTTGGCGGCCCCTGCGGAATTACGGCGGCGCGGTACAGCATCTGTCTCTTATACACATCTGACGCTG
>CAJXTM010000146.1 GCA_913061385.1 uncultured Rhodopirellula sp.
GATCAGCCTCGGTCTCGTGGGCTCGGAGATGTGTATAAGAGACAGTTATTGAAGTCATCAATATCGTCTGGCTTCAAATACAGGTGCTCGGATTGATCTTGGTCTTGTACATAGAACCAATCCGGTGTCGTGACTGCGTGCACGGTTCGATCCGACTTGGTGATAACGCTGGTGCCTTCATCGGATCGGCACCATTGTTCCGGGGACCAAACCAATGAGTTCGGCTCATCAGGCGACGAATGGCTGGCGATTTGATCCAAGATATTAGGAAACGTGTCGCCGCCGCTCAGCTGGGGTAGGTGTAGTGGCCCAAGGTCGCTCACGATCAATGGAAGTCGAATATCGGCACTTCTCAGTGGTCCCTGGCGGTGCCCCATCCATCCGTGTTGACCCAGTTGGAAGCCGCTGGTGCCCACAATTAACACGTGAGGGTCATCCGCTTTGAGTGATGTCAGCAGAATTTCAATCAGCACGTCCAGCAGTCGGATTTGGCATCCATAAGTGCGCATCCATGACGTCACTAAGTCAGGATGAGCTTCTTCCGGTAACTGAAAGCTTGGCGGCGTAAGGTCCTGAAAATAGGGAGGAAGTTTTTCGATTCTTTCGAGGACTTCGCTTTCGTACTCAAGTAACTCAACTTCGTCGCTGGGGACAAGGGAGTCTTCATCACATTCGTCCATCAGTGCCATGTAACGCGGCGCATCCCAGCGTTTGGTTAAGAAATCACTGTGCAGCCAAAGGATACTCCAGTCGTCTTGCTCTGCGTCACGTTCGATGGCAGCAGCAACCAATTGTCCCAGCTGGGTGTCAACAATGTCCTCCGCAGGTGACTGTTCCCATTCTTGCTCGCGGTCATGCAACGAGACCATGCGATCAAAGGGAAGGTTTTCAAACTGGTCCGCAATCTGTTCAACATCAGTGATCAGATCGATGCTTCCGTTGGCTTGCCACTTGTCTTTCCAGTTGACTGTTCGGTCCAAATCCTGAGTCATGCGAAGAAACATATTCGCTGGTTGATCATCCGTTGCCAGCCAGCGATCCCAAACACATCCGGTATCAGCAATCGCATCAATTGCTGGGGTTCGATTCCATGATGATCCGTAGCAGCCCAGAGCAGAGGGGGTCAGGCCTTCGAGTGACACGACAAGGAGCGGTCGAGGCTTCAAGTGAATTCCAGCAAGTTCGAGATCGACGGAGGTGACGTTGAGAGCATGTTTTAAACACTCCGTCCCGGGAAGTGTGAGACTCACCCGACAAAAAGAAGAGCAACTCGCTTTGATCTGCCGTCGGCAGACATCAATAGTGGCAATCGCTCGGTGAAGCAAGAGTTCGCGGTTCTCGCCGAGCGTGTGCCTGTCCCATGCAGGGGTTTAGCTGCATGATTCGGCAAATGGCTTCGCGTTTGCCGGTGTTCTGAAGACTCGTTCCGGTCTTTGGCTCGTCACTCAGTTGATCTGTCAGCGAGCCTGATTCAGGCTTTCGCTGATTTCTTTTTGGGCTTGAAAATCTCGGTTGCTGTCCCGAAGTGGATTTCACCGGCGTTCATGAGTGTTTCACTGAGTGTCGGGTGAGGATGAACGCTGTCAGTGATATCGTGAACCTCGCAGCCCATTTCGATTGCCAGAACTGCTTCGGCTATCAATTCACCTGCGCCACTTCCAACAATGCCACAGCCGAGGACACGATCAGTTTTGGGGTCTACAAGCCACTTGGTGAGGCCGTTGGTGATTCCAAGGGCCTGTGCTCGGCCACTGGCAGCCCAAGGGTACATTGCGACATCGACCTCGACTCCCTCTCGCTTGGCCTCCTCCTCGGTGATTCCTGCCCAAGCGATTTCGGGATCGGTGAAGACAACGGCGGGGATAGCAGCCTTGTCGAATGCGACGTTCTTACCTGCTACGACCTCAGCCGCGACACGGCCTTCGTGGGTCGCTTTGTGGGCAAGCATTGGATCACCCGCAATATCGCCAATCGCCAGAATATGTGGGTCAGAGGTCCTTTGCTGCTCGTCGCAGACGACGAAGCCGCGGTCGTTGACTACAACCTTGGTGTTCTCGAGTCCAATACCGCGTGTGACGGGGCTGCGACCAATGCTGACCAGTACTCGATCATATTGCTCGTGGCCAAATCTGTTCGGTCCCTCAAAGGTGACCTCGATCTTGTCTTTCACCTCGGTCAGAGATCCAACCTTGGTGTTAAGGAATACACGTCCTTCGCAGAGTTTGTCGATTTGTTTTGCCAAGGGTTTGACAAGGTCCCGGTCGGCACCGGGTAGCAGGCCGTCCATCAACTCGACAACGCTCACCTTGGAGCCCAATTGAGCGTAAACACTGCCCATTTCGAGCCCAATGTAACCACCACCGACTACGAGTAGATTCTCGGGAATGTCTTTCAAAGCCAGTGCACCGGTGCTATCCATCACGCGGTCGCTGTCGATCCGAAATGCTGGTGGCATTGCCGGAACACTGCCGGTCGCAAGAATGCACGTATCAAAAGTGAGCGTGCCCCCGTCTGGGATCGACTCATGATCGCCTTCCAGTTTCAGTGTGGTCGAATCAACGAAACTCCCTCGTGCCTGAATGACAGTCACATTACGACGTTTGGCTAGCTGGCCCAGCCCGCCAGTCAGGTTCGAAATCACCTTGTTTTTTCGTGCACGTACCTTGTCGATATCGATTTTGGGCTTCTCGTCATAAGCAACGCCCCACTCTTCACGAAGCTCATCGACTTCACTGATCACTTTGGCAACGTGTAGCAAGGCTTTGCTGGGGATACATCCTCTCAGCAGGCAGGTGCCGCCAAGTCGTGGTTCGGCCTCAACGATTGTGACATCCAGCCCCTCATCGGCTGCCAGAAACGCTGCGGCATAACCACCGGGACCACCACCAAGGACAACAACTGGAGCATGCATGAGCGAGGCTTACCTTGCAAATTTGGATAGGGAATGCATGAACTGGGAAGCCAGCAATCTTCGCCATCATCCCAGAGATAATAGAGCCTTGGCTCACTGTCGCGATCTTGCAGCCTAAGGCTCAATGCCAGCGGCAATTCGCCTTAGCGGAAAGTGAAACGACCATCACAGCGGTCAATGACTTTGGAAGCCGGACATTGGAAAACGCCGGTTCAGATGATCACGTGGCCCGATTCGAATGATCGCTGTCAGCCAAGCTCAATCGTACGGCGTCTGCGACCATAGTGGCCAGCAAACGCTCGTACTTCTCAATATACCGTGTTAACTAGCGAGACAGGAATTCGACAACGCTGTTCGCGTCCACTGGCAGGCTAATATCGCTTGGTCCCGGCAATCCGAGTACCGTTGCTTTTAAGTTCTCACTGTCAAAAGTCACCCAATCAAGAGCGTCAGGTGCTGAATTGGCAATGACACCTCGGTAGAGATTTTTGAGATTTTCACGACCACGCACCTCGACGATGTCACCTGGTCGCAGCATATAGTTCGGTTTTGTGACTTTCGTGCCATTGACGATAAAGTGACCGTGCGTGATCCCCTGACGGGCTTGCGGACGTGTTTTCGTCAGGCCGACGCGGCGAACCACATTGTCCAAACGTCGCTCACACATCAGAAGCAGCAACTCACCGGTGTTGCCCGGTTTGCGGCCGACAGCATCGAAATAGCGTCGCAGTTGTCGCTCACCAAGACCGTAATAGTGCTTGATCTTCTGCTTCTCCATCAACGCCAAGCCATAGTTGCTGGGACGACGGCCACGAACATGCATTCCTGGTGGCTGCGGGCGACGGTCGAGAGCACGGGCGGCCCCCGCTGTTTCGTAGATCAGGACACCAAGTCGACGGTTGATGCGAGCTTTTGGGCCGGTGTAACGGGCCATGGGCAAACCTTTCCACGCCACACTGGGCGCTGTTCGAGGGGGTGCGAAGCAGGGTATTCGCCTCTCCGCAGGATGCGATCCAAGCTCTAAATCAGCCATTTTCGGGCGGGTTTAAATGAGCATGGCCTCGACAATCGAGGCCACTTGGTCGCATGCTGGATTTCGTTCGGGCGTAGAGTGTCGCTGGAATGAATGATTTTGGCAAGAGGAAGCGGGCAAAGAACAGCAGTTTGATCACGAAAAAAAACAGGCGTTTCGGTTGAAATGTCACAATCACCCCCCACACAATGACAAGTCGATCTCCTTTCTGCTGAACCAACGTTCGACTAACGTGTGTTGCCATGCCGACTGCGTTCCGCTCACGCGGTGCTGGAACAGCGCCGTGCGACAGTTTGTCGAGGGCCTGCTGCTCGGAATCGTTACCACAAACAAGCTGCTTTTCAGGGCAGAATTCAATAAAACTCGCAATCCACAGGCGATTGATCATGGCTGAGATAGACGTTTTTGGTGTTGGCAATGCATTGGTCGATATCCAGACACAAGTTGCGGATCAGGTGTTAGCAGATCTCAATATCGAAAAGGGCGTCATGACGCTGGTCGATGAGGAACAGCAGGCTGGCGTGCTTGCTAAGCTTGACGGTTCATCCCTGCACCGTTGTGCTGGAGGTTCCGCCGCCAACACGATCGTCGCATTGGCTGACCTGGGTGGTTCTGCGGCTTATGTCGGTAAGGTTGGCGATGATGAAATTGGCTCGTTTTTCCTCTCCGATATGCGTGAGCTTGGGATTGGAATCGACGTAAAACCAGCCAGTAGTAGCACTGGAACCTGTGCCGTGCTCATCACGGATGACGCACAGCGAACCATGCTGACGCACCTGGGCGCATCTGCCACCCTGACTGAAGATGATATCGAAGAGTCGTTGGTTGAGTCCTCGAAATATGTTTACGTCGAAGGATACTTGTTGACCGGCGAAACAACCAAAGCCGCGGCGTATCGCGCGATGGACCTCGCCAAAAAAGCGGGTGTGAAAGTTGCTCTGACCGCCTCTGATCCATTCCTCGTTAACATGATTCGAGATGAAATCTGGGATCTTGTTCGTGGCCCTGTCGACTTGTTCTTCTGCAATGAAGAGGAGGCGAAAAGCCTGACACAAGAAACTGATCCCATTCAGTGTGCTGCAAAAATTCACGAGCATGCCGAAAATGTGGCCGTCACCCTTGGAAATAAAGGGTCGATCATCATGCATGG
The DNA here is from genome assembly GCA_913061385.1 of uncultured Rhodopirellula sp. Classification (GTDB taxonomy): domain Bacteria; phylum Planctomycetota; class Planctomycetia; order Pirellulales; family Pirellulaceae; genus Rubripirellula. The sequence goes on from CAJXTM010000146.1 coordinate 5,095, forward strand.
TGGCGAGGCTTATCCGATTGAGGGAGCAGAGGCGAAAGCCATCGATACCACCGGTGCCGGTGATATGTATGCCGGTGCACTTCTTTATGGCATTACCAACGGAATGGGCTGGCAACAGGCGGGCCATCTCGCTTCCCATGCTGCAGCAAGAATTGTTTCTCAAATGGGAGCACGGCTGGAACGTAAATTCACAGCTCAGGAAGTTGCCGATTTTGCCAACATGAGCTGATGTCTCTTGGTGAGACTAAACGCGTACGCCCCTGAAGACGTACGCTGTTGAGTTGTCATTTGAGCAATCCCGACAATGTTGCGACCGACTGCGTTGGAGGTGTGATCGCGGGTGCCATGCCTGCAATTCTCGGAGCTGTAAATGTTCGGGTTGCATGGGAAAAATAATCAACCAACAACCAGCTTTGATCGGCGATAACGACAGGCCGAATTGAACAGCTGGGTAATTGTGAAAACCCAAATCGTGGTTTCAGCCGAGTAAAATTTCGTAACCGCCAGCACCGCATCCTTGACCATTGATCATGGTTATCCTGCTGCCGTTACAATTAACACCGTTACAAATACAGGTGTTGTGTTGGTATGTTTTGATCTGCCAGTGATCTTCGCATCACGCGGGCTGCACGTCACTGACGGCATCCTCTTGGCGTCGCCTGTTTCGTTTTGTCTCACGTATCCATACCTTTTGAATCCACCCGGGTTAGGTCGCAGATGGCTGTTGAAATCAAAGTTGGCTATACCGGTCAACTTCGCTGTGAAGCGACTCATGGTCCAAGTGGTGAGAAACTCAGCACAGATGCCCCGACAGACAATGGTGGAAAAGGGGAATCGTTTTCTCCCACCGATCTGGTGGCAACCGCGTTGGGAACCTGTGTGATGACCATTTTGGGGTTGGTAGCTGAGCGACATGACTTGGATTTAGGCGGCACACAAATTCAAGTGACCAAGGAAATGATTACTGAGCCAGTACGTCGAATCGGAGTACTGCGAACGGTCGTCACGATTCCAGCTGACGCAGTGGGGGACGAGGACCTGCGAACCCGTTTGGAAGCAGCGGCCAGAAAGTGCCCTGTTCACCAGAGCTTGCATGCAGAGATTGATGCGCCAATCGACTTCCACTACGAAAGTTAGCCGCTGGCTCGCTCGGTTCTTTCTCTCAAAGCGAATGAGCGGTCTGTGTTTTGCATATTTCGGGGTTTTGCTCCCAACGGAGCAGTTCGATGCTTGCGCATCGTGAATTCGGCACAATTCACTCTCTCGCCGCGCGTTCGACTTTGACGGTTGTAGCGGTTGCAGCGATTTGTGCCTTCCTGCTCTCAGCTGGGCATGTAAATAGCCGATTTTTAGAGATGTTGTATTCTCTTCACTCAATTTGCGCGCACGCATGTCGGCTGCATCGATAAACGAAACCGTTGACTTGGAACGGAAACCAAATCTCGTTCGCGATGTATGCGCGCTTGTGCTGATTGCGTTTACGCTGATTTTGACTGTATCACTCGTTACCCACAACGCGGCTGATCCACTCGATACACCCATTTGGCCCATCAGCGAGTTTTACACTCCTGACGCTACTGTATTTCCACCAAACGCTACCATCACAAATGCATGTGGTTACTGGGGAGCGTTGCTTTCGTCGTTGCTGCTTGATGCCTTGGGCGTCGCGACTGCGATTGTGATTGGTGCGATGGGTGGCGTGGCAACTGCTTTGATTTTGCGGGGCAACCTGAATGCACCTGTGTTGCGATCCCTTGGTGGCACGATCATTGTGATCGCAGTCGCGACGGGTGGCGCATTGTTACCGCTGCAGGCATCTGGTTTGCCCGTTGTGGGTGGTGGTGGATTTCTGGGGGCGATGACTTCAACTTGGCTGCTGGAGCATTTTGCTCCTGCGGGAGCCTGGATCTTGACGCTAACCTTGTTTCTGGTTGGTACCTTGATGACCAGTGACTACGCCTTGCTGTATGCCAGCAAGCGTTTGTTCAAGGAGGGAACGAAGGTTTCCAGATCAGGATTGAAGAGAGCCGCCAATGCTCTGCCAGGTCCACGTCGCCGACGTCCATTTACCGATTTGGAAGAACCCATCAAGATCGATGGGGACGGTGATGAGGATGTTGAAAACGCTGGTAGCGGTGCCTCGGAAAAATCGGACCGCGGTGAGCCAACCATTAAGTTTCGCCGATCCAAAAAGAAGCCCAAGGCTGATAGCCGAAAAACTGACGCAGAGGCTACAGATGAAGAAGAGGATATCGAAGAACCTTATGTAGAAGCAGGCTACGAGGAAGAGGATGTCGAGGATGTCGAGGAAGATGCGGAAGAGGAATTCGATGAAGCTACTGAGCGAGAACTCGATATCGGGAACGAAAAGCACACCGTTCGTCAAGATGAGTCTCACAATCTTTCGCAGCCGAAGATAAAAGTACCCAAGCGTAAAACCAAAGCAGAATCATCCGAGAATCTATTCGAGGACATGAACGAATCGCTGCCAGGTGGCATGGAAGACTACCGCTGTCTCTTATACACATCTCCGAGCCCACGAGACCGAGGCTGATCTCG
>CAJXTM010000147.1 GCA_913061385.1 uncultured Rhodopirellula sp.
TCAGATGTGTATAAGAGACAGAACTTGGCAGCGGCTTCTTCATGACCGTAGTCCACGCGAAACACCCGTGGCCACTCTGGCCATGGATTGTCAGCAGCACGCTCCTGTGGTGGCTTCGGCAACAACTCAAAGTTGACCACACTTCGACAACCATGTCGGATGCTGGTTCCAATACAGTCAGTACCGGTATCCCCACCGCCAATCACAATCACATCCTTGCCCTCTGCGCTGATAAATTTCTCACTGTTGGCATCACCATGCACCATCTGCTTGGTATTCCCTGTAAGAAAATCCATGGCGAAGGCAACACCGTTGGCTTCTCGATTTGGCAGCATTAAATCACGAGGCTTCGTCGCCCCACAGGCAAGCAAGACAGCATCAAAGTCCTGCTGCAAATCACTTGGGGAAATATCCTTTCCAATATCGACACCAGTAACGAACTTGATCCCCTCTTCGGTCATTTTGTCGACACGACGCTGCACGGCATTCTTTGAGAGTTTCATGTTCGGAATACCGTATTGCAACAAGCCGCCAATACGATCAGCTCGCTCATACACGGTGACGGAATGCCCGACTTTATTCAATTGATCGGCCGCCGATAATCCGGCAGGTCCGCTACCTACAATTGCCACGGACTTTCCGGTTCGACTGGCGGGCGGGCTAGGTTTGATCCATCCCTCTGACCAAGCGCGATCGACAATCGCGTTTTCGATATTCTTGATCGTCACGGGTGGATTTGTGATTCCGAGGACACACGATCCCTCACAAGGAGCGGGACAGGTCCGACCAGTGAACTCAGGAAAGTTATTGGTCTTGTGCAGACGCTCGCTAGCCTCTTTCCAGCGATTGTTATAGACCAGGTCATTCCACTCAGGGATCAGGTTGTCAATTGGACACCCGGTCGTCGACTGACAGAACGGAACACCACAGTCCATGCAACGGGCCCCCTGATCCTGCAAGTGATCCACTCGCGGCTCAGTATAGATCTCGTCGTAATCATTGATGCGTACCACTGGCAGACGCCAAGGTACTTTTTTTCGGTCAAACTCTTTAAAACCGGTTGGCTTACCCATGATGCTTTTCCTTCAATGAAGGTCGATAATTTTATTAATGCGATAAAAAACAACTACTTCCCTGTCCCTCGAGATCAGGCGTTCGCGGCTGCTTGTATTTTCAATTCATTCAAAACGCGTTTGTAATCCGTCGGCATGACCTTGATGCACTGACTGATGAACTGCGACCAATTCGCCAACGCCTCCGCTCCGACAACACTTCCGGTGAGCTCAACATGACGTTGGATCAATGACTGAATATCGGCTTCTTCCTCTGCATCAGTGATGCTCTCCAATTCAACTGTTGCCAAATTGCAATTGAGGTTGAAATCGCCATCACGATCCCAGATGTAGGCAATGCCCCCAGACATTCCAGCAGCGAAGTTCCGTCCGGTCGGCCCAAGCACAACCACACGTCCGCCGGTCATATACTCGCACCCATGATCACCCACACCTTCAATGACAGTATGGGCACCACTGTTACGAACACAGAACCGCTCTGCTGCCCGACCGCGGAAGAATGCTTCTCCACCAGTCGCTCCGTATAAGCAAACATTGCCAATCAGAATGTTCTCGTGGGCAGTAAAACTGCTCTCTTTGGGTGGATAGATGACAATCCGTCCGCCGCTCAAACCTTTGCCTACGTAATCATTTGCATCACCTTCCAAATCAATGCTAATGCCGTGAGCCAGGAACGCACCCAAACTTTGACCGGCTGAACCGGCCAACTCAATGCGGATCGTACCATCGGGCAATCCTTCCTGACCGTATCGCTTGGCGACCTCGTTACTCAGAATTGTCCCCACGGTTCGATTGATATTCACAATCGGCGTTTTAATGGTGACGGACTGCCCAGATTCAAGAGCAGGTTTTGCCTGCTGCAGCAACACAGTCATGTCAAGAGATTTATCTAAGGCGTGATCCTGCGTCTGAGAACAGATAACCCCAACATTATCGTGTGGCTTGTTGGCCGGCATCAAGACGGAAGTCAAATCAAGCCCGTCAGCTTTCCAGTGATTGATGGCCTTATCTGTTTTGAGCACATCACTGCGACCAACCATCTCATCGATGGTTCGGAAACCAAGCTCAGCCATGATGCGTCTTGCTTCCTCCGCAACCATGAATAGATAATTGACGACATGTTCGGGCTTACCGCTGAATTTCTCCCGCAACTCAGGATCCTGTGTCGCGATTCCAACGGGACAGGTATTCAGGTGACATTTCCGCATCATAATGCACCCCAAAGTGATCAGCGGTGCAGTTGAAAAACCAAACTCCTCCGCTCCCAATAATGCGGCGACAACAACATCACGCCCTGTCTTCAGTCCCCCATCGGTTTGCAAAACAACACGACTGCGAAGATCATTCAGCACGAGCACCTGATGGGTTTCAGCGATCCCTAACTCCCAAGGCAAGCCCGCGTGTTTGATACTCGTCAATGGCGAAGCACCGGTCCCACCAGTATCACCCGAAATCAGAATGTGGTCCGCGTGTGCTTTGGCAACACCAGAAGCAATCACGCCGACCCCGACCTCGCTGACCAATTTGACACTGATACGGGCCGCCCGATTTGCATTCTTTAAATCATGAATCAATTGGGCGAGGTCTTCGATCGAATAGATATCGTGATGCGGCGGTGGACTGATAAGCCCAACCCCCGGCGTGCTGTAACGAATCCGGGCAATGTTGGTATCCACTTTCCGACCGGGCAACTCGCCACCTTCACCGGGCTTAGCACCCTGAGAAATCTTGATCTGAATTTCATCAGCATTGGTGAGATACTCAATGGTCACACCAAAGCGTCCCGACGCCACCTGTTTGATCGCCGAACGCTTGGAGTCCCCGTTCTCAAGAGTTTGGAAACGGATCGGATCTTCACCACCTTCACCGGTGTTGCTTTTCCCCCCAAGTCGATTCATGGCAATGGCAAGCGTTTCGTGCGACTCCGCACTGATGCTGCCGAAACTCATCGCCCCCGTGCAAAATCTTTTGACAATTTCACCGGCGGTCTCAACTTGTTCAATTGGAATGGACTTCACCGATGAGTTGTCAAATTCCAACAGACCACGAAGCGTACAACGAGACCGACTGTCTTGATTGATTGCCTGCGCGAATTTCCAATACTCACTCTCGTCGTTCTTACGTGCCGCAATTTGCAGACTGGAGATAGACAGAGGGGACCAAGCATGCTTTTCACCCTCAGCCCGCCAATGATACTCGCCGAGATTGGGAAGTTGCTTTAGTCGACTGTCAGCATTTTCAGGAAAACCGAGATTGTGCCTTCGTAAAGTTTCCTCCGCGATGACGTCAAAGGAAACACCTTGGATACGGCTTGCGGTACCAACAAAGCAAACATCGATCACTTCGTCTTTCAGTCCAAGTGCCTCAAATATCTGGGCTCCCTTGTAGCTTTGCAGCGTGCTGATTCCCATTTTCGCCATGACTTTCAGCATGCCCTTGCCGACACCTTTTCGGTAGGCAGCAACAACCTTGTCATCGTCAAGCGACGGATCCATGAGCCCGTCGCGTCTAGCTTGCCACAACGATTCGAACGCCAGGTAGGGGTTGATCGCATCCGCACCGTAACCAATCAGCAGACAGTGATGATGCACCTCTCGGGCCTCACCTGTCTCGATCGCGAGACCGATCCGAGTTCGCTTTGCCTGTTTCACCAAGTGATGGTGGACAGACCCTACTGCCATCAAGGCACTTACAGGAACACGCTCCTGCGCCATCGAGCGATCACTAAGCACAAGCATCTCAATCCCCTCGTCAGCTGCTGCCTCGGCCTCAACTGCGATCCGGGAAAGGGTTTTCGTCAAGCCTGACTTTCCTTCACTGCGTTCAAATGTGATATCGATTACCCGGCTTTTCCAACCCTTGCTATTGAGGTGTTTCAGAGCCGCGACCTCTTCATTAGTCAAGATCGGATGATCGACCAACAATCGATGACAATGCTCGGGAGTGACTTCCAGAAGATTCTTTTCCGGTCCGATATAGCACTCAAGCGACATGATGACCTCTTCCCGAATGGAATCGATCGAGGGGTTCGTCACCTGCGCGAAGAGTTGTTTGAAGTAGTCATAGATCATGCGTGGCTTGTCGCTCAGACAAGCGATCGCGCTATCATTGCCCATCGATCCTACCGGATCACGCAATTGCTCGACGAGTGGCCGGAGCATGAACTTCATGGTTTCCGCCGTGTACCCGAAAGCCTGCATTCGGGCCAGCAGTGAATCACTGTCAAACCCATGCGGCTCGGTTTCAGGATGCAGATCAGACAGGCGGATTCTCTGTTCTTTTAGCCATTTTCCATACGGCTTTACTCTCGCAAAATCGCTCTTCAACTCCTCATCTGGGATCAACCGTCCAGCCTTGAAGTCGACGAGGAACATTTTCCCCGGTTGCAGTCGGCCCTTTTCCTTGACAATGGACGGATCAACCGGCAATACGCCGACTTCGCTTCCCATGATCACCCGGTCATCGTGCGTGATGTAATAGCGACTGGGCCGTAAACCATTTCTATCAAGCGTCGCACCGATGTACTGTCCATCTGTAAATGCGATCGATGCAGGCCCGTCCCAAGGTTCCATCATGCACGAGAAGTACTCGTAAAAGGCACGCTTCTCTTCAGGCATCGTTTCATGCTTTTGCCAAGCTTCGGGAACCATCATCATGATGGCTTCCTGCAACGTGCGGCCGTTCATCAGCAGAAACTCAAGAACGTTATCGAACGTTCCAGAATCACTGCAATGAGGCTCGACGACTGGGAAAAGTTTTTCCAAATCCTCGCCAAACAACGCACTCTCCGCCGATCCCTCCCGCGCTCTCATCCAATTTTTATTGCCGCGAAGAGTATTGATTTCACCATTATGGCTCATGAATCTGAGCGGTTGTGCGCGGTCCCAACTCGGGAACGTGTTTGTCGAAAAACGACTATGAACCATCGCCAGATGAGTTTCAAAATCCTCGTCCCTCAGGTCCGGGAAGTACGGGAGAACCTGAGCAGGGGTCAGCATACCCTTGTAAATAATCACTTTGGTGCTGAGAGAGCAAATATAAAACATCAAAGCCTGCTTCAAATCTTCGCTGCCACGCAGCAAATGACTCGCCTGCTTATGAATCATGTAGAGTTTGCGTTCGAAGGCTTCACCTTCAAGCCCTTTCTCAGCCCCGACGAACAATTGCTCAATACGCGGTTCGCTGGCGCGAGCCGTTGGCCCAATATCAGCGACGTCCGCCATCTGAGGAACATCCCGCCAACCAATCAATTGCTGCCCCGCGTCGATCACAAGCTTCTGAATCGTTTCCTTGCAAAACGATCGTTCAGCTTCGTCCTCTGGCAGGAAGACCAGTCCTGCTGCGAATCGCCCAGGACTTGGTAGTTCAACGCCAAGATCCTGCTGAGCCACCTTGGCCAAAAACTTGTGCGGCAAGCCGCACATGATGCCAGAACCATCGCCGGTATTGGGCTCGCAACCACATGCACCACGGTGGTCCATGGCCTGCAAAATCTGGTCAGCATCGATAACGTTCTGATGGCTGGGTACGCCCTTGATATGGGCAATGAATCCTACGCCACAAGCGTCTTTTTCAAGCTCAGGATCGTAGAGGCCCTGGGCGGGTGGTAAATGGAAGTGTTTCTTCATATTGCTATCTGTCATGTTTGACTCTCTTATCCTGATGGGATCCGTCATCGCTCGGCACCTAACCCTCAGCTTTGCAGCGGGTGGTTCCGACGGCGTTTAACCGCGTTGCCACTCCACCACATCACCATAGAGTTGTCAGGCGACGACTGACGAACCAGTTTCTGGCTCACTCGTGGCCGCTTCCACGGTCAGCTTCCCGCTGCCGGATTTAACTCGTTTACCCGCCTCAAGCGGTCGCCCCAAGAGCAGGGAACCAAACTCACTCGCTGCCCGACTAAGCCGGCCAGATCGACGGAAGATAATGCCAAGAGGACGCGTCATGCGCAATTCTCGACATGCGACCACTCGTAACGAGCCGGTCGCTGTTTCGCGGCGTACCGCCGCTTCCGGGACGATACCAATGCCACGACTGGCTTGGATCGCCCGGATCATGGAGTCCGCATTGTCGAACTCCATGCATACGTTGACGTTGATTCCCGCTTTTGCCAAACAACGATCAATCTCCTGACGCAGCTGCAAACCACGGTCGAAAGCGATCATCTTGATTCCGGACAATTGCGAAAGAGAAACCTCGTTTTGGGTGGCAAGCGGGTGTTCTGCCGAACAAACAAGCCTCATCGGCTCCTGCTGCCACAGCACAAACTGAATGTCTTTGTTGCTGTGAGGAAAACTGACCAAGCCAAAATCAACCTCACCCTCGGTGGTCATTTCAAAGACCCTGGCGTTGGAACCAAATTCGGTTCTCACATCCACATCTCGATGCAAGCGGCCAAACGCCTCACTCGCATCCGGCATGTAACTGAGCCCCACAGAAACAATGGTTCCGATTGACACCTTCCCGCTGAGTTTTCGACTGTTGCTGCGGACTTCCTGCTCAAGCCGCTCGTAACTCCGCAAAATTCCTCGGAGCCCACTCAAATAGGTCTTGCCAGCCGGCGTGAGAATTAGCGGCCGTTTGGAACGATCGATCAGCTCAACGCCCACCGACTCTTCTAATTGCTGCATCGCCTGACTGACAGCGCTCTGCGTCAAATGATGAACGACCGCAGCTTTCGAAAAGCTGCGGTGTTCGGCGATCGTGCAGAAAAGTTCCAGAGTGCGAAGCTGCAAGGCGAATTCCATGCATTAGAAAAACTTATGCTGCGGCACCTAGCACGCAGCGGGATTAATGCAAGGTAGGTTCAGCCGGAGTTTTCGTCAACCCGCGACAGATTGTTCAAGCGGCAGTGGCAGCGTTGAACCGCTTGGGCAGCGTGATGGCATAGAGCACCGTAATGCCGCCAGCACTCAAAATCACCCAAGGAAACCACTCCTTCGGCCGCCATTGCTGCACATTCGACGTGGGGACTGCAACAGGATTTACAAAGGCGCCCGCCTCGGTATCAGCAGCGGAGTAGAGGTTGGCGCTGTCGATCACGAGGCACTCCAAGCCAATGATGATCGCCATGATCCCGACTGCGATGAAAGTAGAACGCCACATTTGCAACTGCCACGAGGTGAAGGAAAAGGTCCCCTTGGAGTTTCGGCATCCTGCCTGCGCCGACATGACCCCCTTTCGGGGAACCGACAGCACCGCAAAAAGCGGTACCACCGTCACTTTCCCCCCGCCGCAGCACGACCAAAAAAGCTTGTGGCTTTTTCCTAACCACTCGCGTTCCTAGCCACTCGGACCGGAGAATTATTCCCCCGCCCATGGAAATCCGCCCATGGAAACCAGCCCCTGGCTATTCTTCGGTTGGCCGTTGCGACAGCTCTTTTACTGCATCGACCAACGCAATCACGTGTTCGACAGGTGTTTCCTTAAAAACACCGTGCCCAAGATTGAAAATATGCCCGGGCCTACCCGCAACGGAACGAAGCAATTCATCCACAGCGGTGTGAATGACATCTGGATCGGCAAGCAGCACAGAGGGATCAAGATTTCCCTGCACCTGTCTCTTATACACATCTG
>CAJXTM010000148.1 GCA_913061385.1 uncultured Rhodopirellula sp.
ACGAGATCAGCCTCGGTCTCGTGGGCTCGGAGATGTGTATAAGAGACAGGGGATCCTCTGTGGTGGACATTCTTCAAGCGTTTTTCCGGTTCTCATTCGGAAATCGATAGCGACATCAACCGTTGCCAGTTCGGCATAAGTTGAATTGGCAACGCTCAAGTGCTTGTCGCCAACACGCGTGGTGGTTTTATCATGAATGACGACAAGTTTGCCGTCCGCCGTGCGAAGAACATCGAGTTCAATCCAATCGGCGCCAACGTCGATGCCACTTTGGAACGCGGGCAAGGTGTTTTCAGGGTATTCCGCTGAGTTTCCTCGGTGAGCGGTAACGCCATTCAACAGAAATGAAGCAACTGGACCGAGTATCTGATCGCGTTTCTTCTCGAATAACTCCAGCCATTGCAGCGTGAAGGCCTCTGGCAGTGTCTTTGCCGGGCGAATCTCTTCGGGCATTGATCCCCAGTAGAAACCAATCCAGCCTGTCGCATGCTCTCTTGATCGTTCGATGAATTTCCCAAGTTCATCAGCACCGCATTTGAGGACGAAGGTCTCTTCAATAATGACCGGTAATCCGGCTGCGGCAAATCCTTTTACCGTCTCAATGGCCTCATCGATCTTGCCTTTCTCGGGGTAAATGTGCATGGCGATGAAATCGAGTTGGTCAGCGATTTTTTCGGGAGCAAAGCCGGAGGTTATACCGGGACGATCCAGACTCCAGTTGACAAGGCCAACGGTGATGAGATGCCGTTTGTCGTGCTTGCGGATCGCTGTTGTCATTGTGCGAATCCATTTGCGGGCAACTTCTGAACGGTTGCGGCCATTCCTCTTCAGAGCGATGAACTGGACGAAGTGTTTGTCACCGAGTCCCGGCCCCAGCCAATCATCACGCTTTTTGTCCCCACCGGGAACGACAGGTTCGTTCATCAGGTCGTAGCAGAAGATGGCCGGGCTTTCCGCACACGTTTTCGCTACCACCTCCCAGAACGATGCTTGTGCGGCCCATCGCTGTGATTCACTGAGTTTGTTGTACCACGTTGGTACGTCCTGCTTGTGGTAGCAACCGAGGCCGGTGAGGTCGATGTAAAGCCCTGTTTGCTCGGCCAGCTTGGTTAATCGTGCTAGTTGATCCAAGGAGTTCTGCCGTGATTGTGTCGGGCTGTTCATGAACTTGCCGAATTGGAGATGAATCCGGACCACGTTGGCTCCAAGTTGCTTCATCTCTCGAAATGCACATTCGACAGTGTCCCAATCCTTGTCCCAGTAGTCTTCAAGAAGGCGGCCATCTCCCTCGTGATCATAGTTGAAGCCCCATGGGATGAACGGCAGGCCAGATTCGATTTCAACGAAGCCTTTGCTGTCGTTGGAAACTCGCACCCAAGGCAGATCCGCAGCGACGTTTTGTGCATTGGGTGCAGTTAGGATGATGGTTAAGAGAGTCAGTATTTTGTATCGTGTTTCCATCAGCAATTTTTCCTGAGTTCGATTGCGCGTTAACGAAGAAAAACAGCTTTGTGTCGTAACCCGTTGAGTTGCTTCATCATCTCATGCCTTCCTGACAACGGTGCTTAGCGTGCAACGCTCGATCGGTAGATTCGGGTTCCCGAGCAATGATTGGTTATGCGTCGAAGACTTGCAGGAAGCACTTGGGGTTTCTTGTGCGTACCGATAATCCGAAGCTAGCAGAACACCGTCTTTGATGCAAATTTGTGACTTATTTGCAAAGACTGGTCTGTTGTTTGCAGAAAAGGGGTGCTTGTTCGTTATCGAGGTGGGCAAGGAATGATCCTTTGCGATGCCGGCATAGTTTACGGTGTGCGTTTTGGTCGCGAAAAGTACTCGGCTCAGTGCAGTTCCAACCGACCGATTCGGCTCGATCAGCGGGGCGAAGGTACGATCGTTGCTGCAAATAAAATTTTTTGTGGTGAGGGCCGAGTGTGAATCTTTTTAAGACTGTTATTTGAGTGCTTGTTGCCGCCGTGATGTTCGGGGGTGTGTCGGTCCGAGGTCTTGGTAAGCCGTTCGGTCCCATTGCGATAGGCAGTTTACCCTCGCAGTATGCGAATGGGGCCGGTAACTCTCGTTGGAACGTGTGAAGCGGGATGGGGTGACCTAACCCGTGGCTTCCTCTCTTCAGATTCTGACGAAATCAACGCGTTGTAAAACAAAACAGAACGCTGCATGATGGATTTACACGGTAGGGTTTGTTCGCGTTTGCTTTGGAATAACTCGGGCACCCTCAGGCTTGTGACTAAGTTTTGGGAGCGGTTGGTACACCTGCGTGTTTCAAGATGTCGAGAGAAAGTGTCTATAAAGATCTGTCATCGGTTCATCAGGACAAAACATCTGAATGAGAACGCATGCTATCTGGTTCAGCCAAATAGGAGTGAGGCAATCCCCAATGTAAGTAAAAGCAGAAGTGCGACCGCAAGCACCACAATGATTTTGGACGTCTTGTAGACAATGTTCGGCGTTGCCTTCATCACTTCCTGATACTGGGGCGAAAAAATAAACCTTCCTTTCGCTGACAATAATAAATAGAGCAGGTAAACACTGATGAGCGTGCCGACTGGAATGAAGAGAAGACCGATAAGGCCAAATAAGCTTCCACCGATCCTGCCGATTGGATTGAGTGTCCGCATGCCTCGTGCGACGAAAATTTGAAGCAAACCAATCACCACCCATAGCCCAGCCATCACTGTTGTTGCCGCAAAAGAAGCATTTGGTTGCTGAACATTTGTCGGCATCAGTCCAAAGCCGATCCATCCGCAACCCATTAACAAAAGCAAGCCTCCACCAAGATAGTAGATGAATCCAAAAGAGCGGATTGACGCTTCATGATTCAGATGGCTGCGCCGAATGTTTTCAAATTCATTGGCGTCGCCCGGTTGCCCACGCATGAACGATTCCGTTGCGGGCGCCGCGTAAGGGTTTTCACTATTCGGTGTGATTGGATCGTGCGAGTTCATGGCATCCTTCAATTTTTTCATTGATAGAGTTGCGTGTAATCTTTCGCCGGTCGGGTGCCTTGTTCCCAAGCCTTGTCCGCCCATACGCCTATTATGGAGGGGCAATCGGTTGCATGTGACATCTAACAGATGTTGTCCGCGAAATTCGAAGTTTAGAACGGATTGCGGACCCGGTGGCGTTGGATGCCAGGCACGGTACGGCCAGCGGCGAGAGTAGATAGTCGCTCGTGCATGAAGCCGAATAATCGTCGACGGAAATAGAAAAAATAGACGTTGGCGGTGCAATGTGCTTGCCCATCTCAGAAATCGATCTCTGTCACGTTACCGGGGTTATTACCCTGCTTTTCGCGGATTCCACTTTCGAACGCCTGAATATCGGCCGTCTTGAATATTGTTTTCGAAAAAAAAACGGTGTCTGCGTGTCGCCATGCCTGGGAAAGTCTCTTCGAACTGAGACATTTCCCAACACAAACGGTGGAGTAACCTGTCAGATGATCGCCCAAACCTTTGAACCGAAGGATAAAACGACAAATTCTGATTGGATCAAATTGATTTCAATCGCAGTGTCGCTCTTGCTCTTTGCGAATGTGGCTGACGCGGGGTTTTCAGTCCTATCGGGTGTCCCAATCACGCAGGGGCAAATGCGGCTGAATGAGCATGAATTCGAGCAGGTCAAAATTGCGTCACCAAACGCTAGTCCATGTTTCATTTTGGAAGAAACTCGTGTCGACGTGGAAATATCCGGTGTCTTGGCAAGGGTAAGAGTTTCTCAGGTGTTCAAGAACCCATATTCCAGCCGTCTGGAAGCGTCTTACGTATTTCCCATGCCAGAGAACTGCGCCGTCGATGCCTATTCATTTCAAATCGGTGAACGTGTTGTGATCGGCGAGGTAAAAGAGAAAGAAGAGGCTCGCAAGGTTTACCAACAAGCTCGCAAAGATGGCCGCAAGGCAGCGTTGCTTGAACAGGAAAGAGCAAATGTATTCACTCAATCAATCGCCAATATACCTCCCAAAAGCATGGTGGTCGTCAACATTGAATACGTGCACCCACTCGAAATTGATGAGAATCGTTATCTGTTTCGTTACCCAATGACTGTCGCTCCTCGATACATACCAGGTACGCCGAAAAGTCGCCCGAATGTGGGAAGGGGATGGGCAACGGATACAGACCAAGTACCAGATGCCTCACGCATTACGACCGATGTTTTGCCGGCTGGCATGCGGAATGGAAATGATGTTTTTGTGACAGTCAAAATTGATGGTGGTATGCCGATTCAGAATATCATTCCCGTGACTCATGAATTGGATATTCAAAAGACGTCAGAAACTGAGGCGGTTGTTACCCTGAAAAACCAGTCAACCATTGCTGATAAAGATTTCGTGATTGAATATCAGTTGGCGGGCGAGAACAGCACTTTGGCGTCATTAGTGCATCGTAAATCGGAGGAAACTGACGGTTATGTGATGCTCGCACTACAGCCCAAATGGTCAGTTGAACCCACCGAAATCACGCCTCGTCAAGTTCACCTCGTGCTTGACACAAGCGGTTCAATGAACGGAGTAGCAATTAGTCAGTTGCGACAGTTCGCCGAGCATGTTTTGGATCATCTGAATCCACAGGATGAATTTCAGTTGATCGCATTCAATAACCAATCGAGAGCATTCAGGGCCAATCCGGTATCAGCGAACAGCGTGAATATTGAAGCCGGAAAACAATTCGTCCGCGGATTGAGTGCCGGCGGTGGAACAAAACTTTTGCCTGCCCTGCAGTTGGCACTTGGGGATGAGTGTGATGAGTCGACACCACCTCGCTATCTGTTCCTGATGTCCGACGCTCTTGTAGGCAACGATCATTCTATTCTCCGCTACATTCAAGATGCAAAATTCCAAGACGCACGGGTATTTCCAATCGCGTTTGGTGCTGCTCCGAATGACTATCTAATCAATCGTGCTGCGGAATTGGGGCGGGGATTCTCATTGCAGGTCACTAATCAGGATAATGCTCCCGCCCTTGCGAATCGCTTTAATGAATTGACCAGCTTGCCTTACATGACTGACATCCAAATCGACTGGGGTGGGCTGTCCGTACGTGATCAGGTTCCTGGGCGTCTGCCAGATCTGTATGCAGGAAAGCCACTGGTGGTACTAGGACGCTTCGACCAAGCTGGTTCCCAAACGATCACCCTGAAGGGAAACGTCCTTGGTCAGCCTGTTGAGATGAAGCTCGAACTGGAATTGCCGATCCAGGAGTCATCGCATGATTCGATTGCTTCAGTGTGGGCACGCCAACGTATTCGACAGATATGGAACCGGGACGTTGGAAATGAGACCACGCAAGGTCGGTCAGAGATCACCAAACTGGGCCTAAGTCATCAATTGGTGACTCAATACACATCGTTCGTTGCAGTTGAGAAAGAGTTGTCCGAGGTGCCTGAGGGCAACTTGGTCAGTGAAGTTGTGCCGAGTATGATGCCGGATGGGATGACAGCGAAGCCAAATGGCAGCCAACGCACTACTGCACGCAGTGCACCGCAACCACCTCATGCCTCGGGCAATCCGCTATCCAGCGCTACACAACCAGCGGCGGGCATCTCACAACCAGCGGCGGGCACCTCACAGCCAGTGGCTAGTAAGTCGAGTTCGCATGTTGTGTCCTCGCAAGCCACTTCGCCCTCAGCGTCATCATCCCAAGGCTACACGCGGCAAGCCAATGATTTGCAAAGCGGATCCAGCGGGGGCTCGAGTGGAGCTTCAGGTGGTGGGCCGATCGGCCCCGTCACTGCTGTGTTTTCAATCATCGGTGCCGGCGCGGCTGCAATGATGCGTCGGAAAAAAGCAGAACGCAAAACGGAGCCAAAGTCATGACCACGGCCGCGTCAGTTGACCCATCTCGGTGCAAACAAAGTAGTATCTGGTTTCAGCAGTTGCGATACTTGGCAAGCGAGGTATGGAAACACAGTGGGGTCACCTTGGTGACCGCTGTGGTGACGGTTGTAATTTTCGCGTTTCCCAAGCTTACCAACAGCTTGCAATTAGATTTCGATTCCGTTGCTGAGGGGCAATGGTGGCGTTTACTGTCGGGACACCTGACACATTACGGCGTTCAACATTTATTTTGGGACCTGTTGATGTTCATTGTGCTCGGAGCGATCTGCGAGCGTCAAAACAGGAAACTGTTCGGTTGGGTATTCTTTTCCATGGCCACCGGAGTCTCGCTTGCGGTAATGTTTGCTTGTACCGAAGTTTCTGAGTATCGAGGGTTAAGCGGAATTGATACTGGGCTGTTTGTTTGGCTGATCATTGACCAGCTACGTGCGTGCCTTGCTGGGCGGGATCGGTATGGTGCCGCTTTCTGGGGAATAGGCGGCCTGTTGTTAATCGGTAAATTGATCTTCGAAATGGTAACTGGCGATATTTTGTTTGTGCAGACCGACGGTTTCAAGCCACTGTTTGAATCACATTTGGCGGGTGCAGTAGGGGGGGGAGTGGCCGCCTTGGCCACAATTGCCCACCGTAGCGATGCTTAGCTGTGCACGCGGCACGGTAGAGTTGCGAATTGGGTTGTACTTGATGACAGCCAAGTACACATTTTCACTGCTGCAGGGATCAATTAGCCTACAAACGCTGTGATTCTATTCGATCTGTCTTTGGCGGCACCAGTTCGACTCTTGTCCCAGCTTGTGATTGTTGGGAAGCGTGAACGCTTTGATGTGACGAGGTTGTGCCACCGAGTTCACTCAAGTTGGTGTAGGGTGGAAGATCGATGAGGCAGATTTGTTGCGTCAAGGATATTCTTAGGCGACCAACTCCATTTGTGAGATGAGAAGGGGGCATTGCCTTCGGGGGCAGGTCCTTCGGGGGCATTGCCATTCAGGGAACGGCACCTGCCACGTTTTTCTTGCCTGGCCAGCTCCAGAAACTAGATTTCCTCGCCTGCTACTGGTGTACTCCTGCTTTCTTGCGTCTTGCCT
The DNA here is from genome assembly GCA_913061385.1 of uncultured Rhodopirellula sp. Taxonomy (GTDB): domain Bacteria; phylum Planctomycetota; class Planctomycetia; order Pirellulales; family Pirellulaceae; genus Rubripirellula. The sequence continues at coordinate 6,940 of CAJXTM010000148.1, forward strand.
GTAAGCCCTTCTACTTGCCCCCAGCGGCATTCCCAGCCTGTTCACACACCTGTCTGCATATTGCTGTTGAACCTGCTGGTTAAATCCCCGCGACCCGGCCCAAGCAGCTGCTGATCTCTCAAAAACGACGGTCGAAATATGGATGGGGTTGCTTGCTTCCTATCCTTTCTTGTCGAGAAACCTCGGATCAATCTTTTTACCTGCAAATTTTGAGAGACAACGATGAGTGACGCAAAAGAAACCAACACGTGGCCCGAGTTGGCAATTGGACTCTACGACTCACTGACCGGTCGAAACGCTGAGATTACTTACGATTTTGAGAATATGGAAGTTTCGGTGCCCGCGAAGACGGGTGGAGAAAACGTTGGCTATGCACAGTGGAAACTTAACGGCGTTTTGAAGATCCGAACACGAGACGTAGCTAGTAACCAATGACCGGCCGACAGCATCGAGGAGTTCGCTTCGATGCGGAAATGAAGTTGGAACGGTTCGAAGGCACCACGTGTGTTCAAACGGTGCTTCTCTCAACGCAGGACAACGGAACATTAACACTGTCGTGTTCCGGGAAATTTCCCAGCACGACATTGAAGCAGCTACGGGAGCTGCGTGCGAGAGTCCGCGAGTTTGTGCAGGTTACGGGGCAGGACCTGGTCTGTCTCTTATACACATCTGACGCTGCCGACGACTCCTTACGTGTAGAT
>CAJXTM010000149.1 GCA_913061385.1 uncultured Rhodopirellula sp.
CGAGATCAGCCTCGGTCTCGTGGGCTCGGAGATGTGTATAAGAGACAGCGGCGAATCATGGCTTCCTGGAAAATTTTCCGTATGAGGTTGCGGGTCGTAAAGTTCGGTTTGGCGATGACGTGCTGGGGGGATCATTCCGAGGACATCACGGAAATTGGCACGCCGATTCGACGCGTGGATTGATCATTGAAAAACATAAGCAGCATCCAGTCTTGATTGGGGTTGAGGATGTTTGGGGTCCATCAGACGTTTATCGAACCTATCCAGAGGGAAAGATGCTCGGGCCCGATTGCACCGCTTTGCTTGAAGGACAGCCCTTGATGGGGCGGAATCATGATGACTTAGTGAATGCAAAAAAAATTCCCCTGCCAATTGCATGGACAAAAACATGGACAGGGAATCCAGGAAAAAAATCCCGCGTGTTTCATGTGACCATGGGAAGTGCCAAGGATTATCAAAGTGCTGGACTGCGGAGACTCACCACAAATGCGGTTTACTGGGGACTTGGCATGGAACAACAGATTGACCCCAAAAGTAGTGTCGATTACCTCGATGAATACAAGCCGCTTGCAAGTGGTTTCAATTACGAAAAGTTGGGTGTTGAACCGAAGAAACCCGCGGAATACCGATAATCGCATCTCTTTTCGCATCGGTCTTCATCGTGGCGGTCTGGTCGATTAGGCTAGAGGTCCTTCCTGATGATTCTCCCACTTAACAGAGATGGTCTTTACTGACCATCTCATGATCCATCATGTGTCTTTACCCGATTGTTTCCACTGCAATTTTTCAGGACTGGCGAAAGCATTTCAGTCTGAATGGGATCTTGCTTGTGATCATGCTGGCTGTGCTGGGTCAGTCACTGGCGTTTGGTGCTGATGACGTTGCTGATTCGTTGCCCGCGTCCGACGAGGTGTTGACACGCTTTCTCGGTAAGTGGTGTGTTGATTGCCATGGTCCTGACAGCCAAGAAAGTGGTCTCCGGTTTGATGATTTGTCTCGGCGATGGGATGATCCAAAAGCAGCCGAACAGTGGCGAAAAATCGGGGAGCAAGTACTGTTTCGTGAAATGCCACCCGAAGGGAATGATGCACCCGAAGCGGGCGAGCGTGAACGATTCGTTGACAAGATTGAGTCTCGCTTGCAACCGTACGGGCATGGGTTTGGGTTGGCAGACAAGATGCTTTTGCCAGAGTTTGGAAACCTGCTCGATCACGATACGCTATTCAGCGGTCAAGTAACGGAAAAACCTTACACCTCTGCTCGACTGTGGAGACAGCGCCCAGAAATCTACAGACGTATGTGGGGGCCGCATTACGGACAACAGCATTGGATATCTGTCAAAATTGGTGGTGGCAATGAAGCGGCCGCACGCAATCGGGTTCAGCATGGTCCGCATAAGGGCAAAGCCATTTCGAAACGCTACTTCGCAAATGAAAAGTTTGCCAATCCGTTCTTCGAGTATGTGCATCAAGCTTCAGGGATCACTGATTATGCCTCGATCATGGCCGACCAGGCATCGTTGGAAGCCCTGCTTACCAACGCAGAATCCATGGCTGAGATTTTGACGTTGGGATTACCAGTCACGATCGTGACTGAGGTCAAGAATAAAGACAGTCGGCACGGCAATAACCATGGCAGTTTTGTCGGTGGTGTTGAAACGATCAGCCACGAAAGACGAGGCAAAATTCCGGTTGCCTTTCATCGCATCATGGAAACCAAGGGGACTGTCAGTGAAGCAGACTTTCGCTCGGCGTTGCAGGTTGCATTCAATTTGTTTTTGCGACGTGAACCAAGTCCCCAGAATGTGGAGCATTATTGGGAAAATGTTTTCCTGAAAAATGCAGAACTTGGAAACACGACCGCTTTGCAAGCGATGCTGATCTATATCGCGATCTCGCCTGAGTTTGTCTATCGCATGGAGACTGGGATCAGTGAGCCAGAGGAAGATGGGAGACGCTTTCTATCGCCCCATGAACTGGTCGGTGCGATTCACTATGCATTCCACAATACCCCAGCGTTTGGTGTCAATGATTTTGAAACTATCGAAAAGTATACGAAGAATAGCGATCCATTAGTGAAGAATGCACTCACTCAGGAACAGGTGCGGCGACATGTGACGCATGGATGGCTGGTTGAGCGAATGAAAGCAGGCGAACTTCAAAGTCGTGAACATGTAGAAGAAGTTGTCAGGCAGATATTGGGCTCGCGTTCACGCAATTTGAATCCCAATCACAATTCAGACATCAACTCGGTAACCAACCCGCGGGTCTTACAGTTTTTTCGTGAATTCTTCGGTTACCACAAAGCGCAAACGGTTTTCAAAGACGTCGAGAAATTCGCAGAGCAAGAAGACTTTCAGCACTACCAGAGCCACACGCCTGTTCGGTTGATGTACGACACAGATGCCTTGATTCTGCATGTTTTGGAACAAGATCAGGAAGTGTTGCAACAGCTGTTAACGACCAATGAAGTTTTCGTCAGTTATTGGAATGGATCGAACCCTGAAGACCAGATAAAGCGGGCTGGTGGCCGTGAAAAGTATATCGCCAAGCATGACGCGCAGAGTTACAACTTCGATCCATTTGAGTACGCGACTAACGGCAAAGTTGCGATCGCGGCACCTGCCGATCAACGTTGTGGCATTCTGACTCAACCGAGTTGGCTAGTGGCACATAGTGGGAATTTTGATAATGACCCGGTTCGGCGTGGAAAATGGATTCGTGAAAAACTGCTGGCGGGAACAGTGCTCGATGTTCCCATCACGGTTGATGCGCAAGTTCCTGATGATGATACGAAGACTTTGCGTGAGCGATTTAGCGTGGTTCGAAACGATTATTGTTGGCGATGTCATCGCAAAATGAATCCCTTGGGAATGCCGTTCGAGGCGTACAACCATGTGGGGAAATTTCGTGAATCTGAAAAAGGTAAGCCGGTCGATACCAGTGGGGCAATTCAATTTGCTGGTGAAGAACAGCTCAACGGTGATCTGTCCAATGTGCGTGAAATGATGGAGCGTCTAGCCGATTCACCACGAGTAAGGCAGTCGTTTTTGCGGCACATGTTCCGGTATTGGATGGGACGCAACGAAACCCTACGTGATTCCCAGACGCTAATGGCAATGGATCGAACCTACGTAGATAGTGGTGGGAGTTTCAAGGAAACCCTTGTAACCCTTTTGACTTCTGATTCTTTTCTGTACCGAAAATAATGCTGAATGTTCTTTGTCACGATCGATGTTTGTTTAAACTGCTGACGCTGTGGTTGGTGGTTGGTGCGGTCGTTCTGCCCCTAGCCAAGGCTGAGGAACTGACGCTGGACACGGTTGGTCTGTGGTTGCAGGAAAACGAGACGAAAATTCGCGATGATGATTTAAAGCTAGTTGCTTCTGTCGCAGATCTGACAGAACTGGATCTGACTGGCTGTGGCAATATTACGGACAGCGGAGTCGCACACCTGCTGTCGCTTTCGAAGTTGAAAACGTTGAATCTGTCTTCCTGTAGGCGGCTGACTCCCAATGTTTTTGAAACGTTGTGTCAGATGAAATCACTGCAGAAGTTTTCTGCTGAACAAGCGGGGTGGGTCAAAGATGTGACACTGCTTGGTAAGCTTCCCCGATTGACGTCCTTAAGTCTTGCAAAAAACACGTCGTATCGAGGCGAAGGACTAGGTGAATTATCGCGGTTGACTCGGCTGGATCTGTCCTGTGGACGCGGGCAATTTGGGGATGAGGGCATGTCGCAAATCAAGGGTTTGACCATGCTGCGGTCACTCGATCTCGATGGTCAGGACACGATCACGGACAAGGGAGTCAGGTATCTCGCTGGACTCACGGAATTACGCACGCTTGAGATGTATGGCTGCCATCGGATTACGGATGATGGTTTTAATCCTGTTTTTAGTAATCTCAAGAAGTTGCGGAGTTTAAGCCTCGCTTTTTGTTGGTGGCATGAGGGTACAGAGTTGCAGTTGCCTGCAGGAATCCGTGACCTCGATTTGCACGAGTCAAAGCGTCTCGTCGACAAGACCTTGATGCGATTACCAGAAAAGCGATCCTTAAGGTCATTGAACCTGTTTCAGTGTCTTGTTCTCACCGATGCTGGGATTGAGTCATTGAAAGACTTGCCGCAGCTTGGCTCGTTGAATTTGGGTTCGATTCGGGCTCTAACAGATAATAGTCTGATAGCTTTGGCTGCAGACACCGGACTCGTCAGTTTGAATTTATCAGACAACGACAACTACACTGATCGTGGGTTGGCCCATCTTTCCGATTTGAAACTACTTCGCGACATTGATCTCTGGCACTGCTCCCAAATTACAGGTGAGGGGCTGCAGGCATTTCGAAACGTCTCCGCGCTAGCGAGATTGAATCTCGCGGATTGTTCACAGATCGATGATCGGGGCCTGGAAGAACTGCAACGCCATACACAGATGGAATACCTGTATCTCGATAACTGTACCGAAGTGACGGACAAGGGCTTGCAGTCACTGGTGAAGATGGAGCAGCTGGAAGAGCTCACTTTGTCGGGTTGCGAGAAGCTGACCGACAAGGGTATTGAACGTCTGCGATTACTTGGGTCGCTTAAGTACCTTGCCCTCGATAATTGTCCCCTTCTGACAGCGGCAGGAATTACCGAGCTGCAGCAAGAATTACCCGGCTGCATCATTTTTAGATAACAAAAAGTTCAACATTGGTACGAAGCATGAAATCCCGAAGATCCATCCTTCAAAGCATGTCACTGGGCGCGAGTGGCTTGGCTCTGGCCCCGTTTTTGAGTCGCTATGCGCATAGCGAAGAAGTGAGTCCTCAAGCTCAAACGCCCAAGCGATTTTTGTTCGTCGTAAAATCGAGTGGATTGCAGGCAGGGTTCATCAATCCAGAGGGTCTTCAGCACGGTGGGGACAGCATCGTGGATCAACCGCTTGCTGATCACAAGTTGGCTGAGGGAATGGAATCGTTGGAGCCCTTTCGAAAGCGATTGACCATTTTGCAGGGGCTTAGTGGGCGGATGTGTAATCCGGGGCACTCTTCGCACTACGGTGCATTGGGAGCATACAAGGCTGGTGCACACAGCCAGCCAGCTGACGCCACAATCGATGGATACCTGGCACAGCAACTGCCTTCCGTTTTTAATCATGTGGGATTGAAAATGGGGGATGGAAGTCAGGGTACAGCGTATCCTTCTATCAGCGCACTGGGAAAAAATCGGCAACTGCCTTTCCAATGCAATCCGGAGTTGGCTTTCCAGAATCTGTTTGGCAGCATTGCGGCAGGCGGAGACATCAGGAAAAATTATTTACGAACCGGTAACGTGTTGGACACGATGTCAGAGGACATTCGCAAACTGCAGAAGCAGTTGCCGCAGCAGGGTCGTGAGAAACTCGATCACTATCTCGGTGGCTTTGAAGCATTGCGTGATCGAAGGCTCAAGCTGATCGGGATGCAAGATGTTTTGAAGCGACATGCGCCTGAGGTCAGTGACAAGTACACGTCGAAATTCAGCACGGATCATTTAGAGGCTCATTTTGACATGGCCACGTCGGCGCTGATCACGGGCATTACCAACGTGATAACGATCCATACGTGTGATCTCCATTCTTCGTATCAGGGATTGGGCATCACACCCAAAGTGCATTCTGTGGGACATGGAGCCAGCAGCGGCAGTATGTCATCCCAAGAATGTCGGAATCTGATTCGTAAATTCCACTTCAATCTGATCTCAGAGGTAGCACGGAAACTTGAAGCTATTCCTGAAGATGATGGGACCATGCTCGACAATACTGTGATCGTTTATGTCAGCGATAACTCTGACAAGCATCACTCCACGGCGACTGAGTGGCCCATGGTGGTGCTTGGCAATATGGCCGGTCGACTCAAGTCGCAGGGACGCTATCTGGCGTACCCGTCGTATGGAAAAGCAAACCATCATCATACGATCGGCAATTGGTTGACCACGCTATGTCACGTTGCCGGTGCACCAGTGGACCATTTCGGGCAGCCGGACTTTGCCATCGGTAAAGAGAATGATCAGAGGGGGCCACTATCTGAATTGCTGGGATCAGTTTAGATGCCGGACTTTATGACGGACCCAGTGTTTTCCGTTCTTGGTGTAGCGAGTCACGCCTGACTCTGAGATTTCATACATCGCGTCAAGATTGTCTGCATCCGTGAGTTGTCGAAGATCGGGCTGTTCAAAGACCAGGAACTTGCAAGTCGGTGCAGCAAGGACTGGCACAGCGATGTTCTTGTTGGTGATTGGCGGGCATTCCGTTGAAAGTGGTGCGACAAGCTGACTGTCACGCCAATCCACTGCGATTGCTTCGGGCGTCTGAATGAAAGATTCAAGACGAACATGGTTTCGGTCATGCGAAAAAGCAGTCACCTGATCGGCCCAGTCCTCGTTGTATTTGAGGCCAAGGATGTGTTTTGCAAGATTGAAATCGGCATTCACGACAAAGATGCTGAAACCATTGAGTTCACGGTTGATTTGTGTCCCCGTTTTCACGGCAACATCGCCAATGTCACCTTTTTTCCAAATGATCTCATCTGTGATCTCGATACGCTTGGGAACTGACTCTCGCAAGTTGTTATAGACTTCACGGAGCTGCTTCTTGAATTTGACTGGCATGCCGCGAAATTCAAGTTTTGAAAAACCGGCGGACCCACAAAGGGAGTTCGCTAAGAATCTGGGTCGAGAGTAGGTAAAGACCGGGTTTTTCTGATTCTCGATCCGATTGAGAACCTCCTCTGTCAGGACGGTATGAAAGAACGCATCACCGGGTAGAAAAAATGTGTTGTGTGCGTTTCCTGCGCAGGCCCACGTTGCGGTCACTAGCAATACAATCAACCGAAAAAATGTTTTCACCGGAATGTCTCCTTGGCCAATGGTAGTGCGGCGTCAGCTGAGTGGAGGGGTTTCCCCCTGCTGATGTTCTCCAATACCCTCATTTGTCCTCTGTGTATCTTGCCAGATCGTGATATCAGATGCCAGCTTCCAATGTCTGATTGAACAGCTTGTGGAAAGCAAGCGGATAGCGAATCGTGATGGGAACGGCGACGCTGTACAGGCTGCAGTGGGGCAAGTTTTGAGCTTGCCAGGGATGGGGAGATACAGTTTGCTACATTCTTTTTGTGCGACGCGATCAAAGTCCGAGGTGGGCTCTAGGTCATCATGTTGAGCGATTTTTGACAACGGCTGCGTTGATTGCCCCAACTGGGCAGGCATGTGAGTTCGCATACAGCAAATTAGTTGAATGTTGCGTCCTCAAATCAGTGCGTCCTTTGTGGCAGACGCTGGTCTGTCGGTTAGAATACGGTGTCGGTTTCGCAAAGCTTTTTCGGCGTAGTCTGCTGGGATGAACAGTGCTTGGTGCGTTGCTGAACAGTGCTGGGTGCGTTGCCGAACAGCGCAGGTTTCGGTTTCTCAGTCAGGCTCTTTTGTTACTGGCTCTTTTGGCATCGTGTAGAGGTAATCATGAACTTCACGAGAAGGAAATTTCTGACGGCGAAAGGTGCGGTTTTAACCCTACCCTTCCTTCCCTCGCTCGCCACTGGTGACGATGAGCCGAGACCTACTGAATTAGTGCTGTCTCTTATACACATCTCCGAGCCCACGAGACCGAGGCTGAT
>CAJXTM010000150.1 GCA_913061385.1 uncultured Rhodopirellula sp.
CACGTAAGGAGTCGTCGGCAGCGTCAGATGTGTATAAGAGACAGGCATTGGATGGATGTGGCTCGTTATGCGGACTCCAACGGTGGCGACTTCAATCTTACTTTTCCCGAATCATGGCGGTACCGCAACTATCTGATTGACGCCTTCAATCACGACATGCCCTACGACCAATTCATCCGCGAACAGATCGCAGGAGATCTACTGCCCGCCTCTGGAATCGAGGAACGAAATCGTCAAATGGTGGCAACCGGATTCCTGATGGTCGCTCCCAAAATGCTTACCGAGCGCAACAAGCCGAAAATGCATCTGGATATCGCCGACGAGCAGGTGGACACCATCGGAAGAGCGATCCTCGGTTTGACGCTCGGATGCGCGCGTTGCCACGATCACAAGTTCGACCCGATCCCAACATCAGATTACTACGCGATGCTAGGCATTCTGCACAGCACGCGTACGGCAGACGGAATCCTGATGGGGAACGTCAACGTTTCTGGTTGGAAAGAAACCGAATTGGAACTCGACGAAAATACACGCCAACAGGTGGCTCAAAATGAAACAACAACAAAAACTATCGAAAAGGAACTGAAGCGAAGGCAAAAGGAAATAGAAGAACTGCAACCGACTGGCACGGTGGTTATTGATGACATCGCTGCAGAGAAAACAGGACCATGGCGAAAATCAAAACTGCGTCCAAACCACATTGGCTCGCACTACCTTGTTGCGGACAAGGACAAGAACGAGCTCTTTTCAATCAAATGGAAAGCTCTGTTACCCGAACCCGGTGAATACGAAATCAGAGTCAGCTTCGGAGGTGGAGACGGACTGGCTAAAAAAGCACCCTACATTGTCCGTCACGCCGGCGGTGAGACACCTGTCACTGTCGATCAAACACCAAAGCCCGCAATCAAAGGAATGTGGCACCCCATAGGCAAGTTCACGTTCAACGCAAAAACCACAGACAAAAGCGCCGATCCAAACCACCAGAAAGGTGTTTATGCAGAAGTCGAATTGAGCACTCAAGGCACGGTTGGCTTTGTCATTGCAGATGCCATCCAGATCGTCCCCATCAATGCATCGGAGGGCTCGGACGACAAGCAGTTCGATTTGCTGCTTGTAGAGATCACACGGCTGAAAGAAAAACTCGAAGCCCTGACTGCACAAAAGCCCGTCATTTCCAAAGCAATGGTCGCAGCAGATCACTCCGGAGAGCGACTGGGAGACATGCACATCCGCATCCGCGGAGAAACAAATAATTTGGGCACGAAAGCCCCACGCGGTTTCCTGCAGGTCGCGAGCAAAACCAATGCTGACAAACCGAACATTCCCACTGATCAGTCGGGACGAGTGGAACTGGCGAATTGGATTACAGCACCTGAAAACCCTTTGACCTCACGCGTCATGGTGAACCGGATTTGGCAACAATTTTTTGGACGCGGAATTGTCAGCACCACGGACAACTTTGGAATCCGTGGTACAAGTCCTACCCACCCAGAATTGCTCGACTTTCTCGCTGAGAACTTTATCGACGATGACTGGTCCGTCAAATCGCTGATCCGCAAAATTGTGCAATCACAGACCTACCAACAAAGCTCAATGGTGGTTTCCTCAAGTGACACAACAAATCAATTCCTACGTCGCCAAAACTGCCGTCCAGCGAGCGCCGAAACAATCCGCGATTCGATTCTTGCCATCACCGGTGAGCTCAATTGGGCACAACAAGAATCGGCGGTTGAGTCCTTGGGTATGTATGCCATCGCAACCAGCGGAAAACGTGATCCCTCTCTCGGTAAGACCGGTGACCTTCGTCAACGTAGTATCTACATGCCCGTTGTCCGCGGTGCCGTCCCACCCTCACTGGCAATCTTTGATTTACCCAACCCTGACTTGGTAACCGGAACGCGTGCGGGAACCACAGTCCCCACTCAGGCTCTGTTCATGATGAATTCAAAGTTCATTCAGGACATGTCGAAATCCATGAGTGTGAGAGTGTGCGCAGGTAATGACGACGTAGAAATGATGATTCGGGAACTGTACCAGCGAATCCTCATACGCCAAGCCGACCAAGACGATATTAGCAAAGCACAAGAATACATTAGTGGGCTGATTCGCAATGGAAAACCAAAACAGGAAGCAGTCGCGTCGTTCGTCCAAATCCTGTTCAGCTCCACAGAGTTTCGATTCGTTGAGTGACAAGACAACCTGAGTCTCTCCCGGAAAAACAACACCATGCGACAATGCGAAAATTTTTCTACCACACTGACCCGACGCCACTGGCTGCAGACGGCGGGTTGTGGGTTCGGCGCCATCGCTTTCCATGCCTTTGCGCAGCAGCTTGCAGCAGCGGCGGAAACGTCACTGAACACACACGCACTGCATCACACACCGAAAGCTAAACGCGTCATCTTTCTGTTCATGCATGGTGGAGTTTCGCAGGTCGATTCATTCGACCCTAAACCCATGCTAAAGCAATACAATGGCAAGGATCTACCGTTCAAGGGATTGGACAGCCTTGACGTCGCACTCAAAGACAAGGCTGGAAATGGTCGTGTCTTGGACACCACTTGGAAGTTCCGACAACACGGCGAAAGTGGTGCATGGATCAGCGATCTTTGGCCTCACTTAACAAAACACGCTGACGACCTTTGCTTCATCAAGTCAATGCACACTCGTGGCACGTCCCACGGACAAGCCGTTGCCATGATCCATACTGGAAATGACAACCTGCTGCGGCCGTCACTGGGATCATGGGTTAGCTATGGGTTGGGCACCGAGAACGAGAACCTTCCGGCTTTTGTCAGCATTACCCCACCCGCCGGCCATGGTGGCGCAAGAAACTATGGATCAGCGTTTTTGCCAGCTCATCACCAAGCAACCACACTGGGACATTCCGGTAGCAAGACCAGCGATGCAACGATTCGGTTTTTGGAAAATTCAACGACAGACCTTCGCGAGCAACAACAGCAGTTACAGATGCTGCAACAAGTCAACAAGAAACACTTGACGAAGAATCATCATCCCCAAATCGACGGCGTGATCCGCAGCTATGAGATGGCGTTTCGGATGCAAAGTCTTGCGCCAGATTTGATTGACATTGAAAACGAATCAAAAGCGACTCGTGAACTGTACGGGCTCGACCAAAAACCAACAGCTGATTTTGCCCACCGCTGCCTGTTGGCCCGACGTTTTTGCGAAGCTGGAGTCCGCTTTCTTCAGGTCAGCACCCCCTACGTCTGGGATCAGCATGGCGGATTAGTCAAAGGGCACACAAAGAATGCACTGTCAGTCGATCAGCCGATAGCAGGATTACTAACCGATCTAAAGCAGCGTGGACTGCTTGAAGACACACTCGTGGTCTGGGGTACGGAGTTCGGCCGTACCCCAGTCGCTCAGGGAACCGATGGACGTGATCACAACCCTGCAGGATTCACGGTTTGGCTCAGCGGAGCTGGAGTCAAATCCGGATACAGCCACGGCGCCACCGATGACTTCGGTTACTACGCCCAGGAAAACAAAGTCCACATGCACGATCTGCACGCGACGATTTTACATCTGCTCGGCATTGATCATGAGAAGTTGACGTACCGATACGCTGGACGCGATTTTCGCCTCACCGATGTCTACGGTGAAGTGGTTCAGCAAGTGATTGCCTGACCACCCCGAGTCATCGGACGATCGAATTGACCACAGCAGGTACACCGCTCGCCAATAGGCAGAACGGCGAACCATGAATGATCGTATCCTTACACTGTGGTGCCTTGGGAAACACCTTGCTTTCAACAGGCATTCCATCAGGATCAAGTCAAATGCACCCGCCACAAGGTTAAAAACGGGAACCAGACTCGATCATCGGCTGTGATCCGCATCAGTTACGCTTCATTAGTTTGACCATAGCTTTGCCCATCGCTTCACCCACGTTCATATAGGTTTCGGCGTTGCCGCCGTAATGGCCGCCGGAACTGCTCCCCTTGGAAAGTGGGTGGGTATAAACGCCAGCCACGTTCCCTTTGAATTCAGGATATTTTCCTGATGCACCGTCGACAGAGAGGACGGCATCAAGAATTTTCCCACCGCCATCAGTGGCTCCTTTTTCAGACTGCCCCAAGGAAGCACAAACAAAGTTTGCATTGGGCGCATCGAATTCCTTACGCAGCTGTTTGACGAGATGCACGAGATTCTTTTCATAGCGGCTGGACAGTGCTTCACTGCGACTGTCCCGATCACCCTGCCACCAGAAGAACCCCGCAATCTCATAGCCATTAGCGCCGGGATAATACTCATCGAGCTTGCTCAGTACCATTTTTGCCCGTGCGACATCACCATCGTATTGCATGCCGGCATACCAACCGATCTTCTTGGGTTCAGTTCCTTTTTCCCAACGCTCTGGTGATCCCTTGTAGCCCGGATGTACCCAAGTCTTTCCCTTCGAGTCGGTGAATTCAAACCCCTCGCTGCCGGGGGGAAGAAGATCCCACCCCAAAGCACGGTTACCAATTGCACTCTTAAGAATCATCACAGGTGCATCAGTCGCATCACCAACGGCGTACCCAATGCCGATCTCGACTCCTACGTTCCCGCTGATGGTCATCCACTCGTTATTGAATTTCCTCATTCCACCTGTGCCACTCCCCATCACGCGAACATTGCGTACATCATTACGCACTGTCCAATTTCCTTCGGCATCAATCAAATACCGGTACAATTTTTTTTCTTTAACGGCAGTCTCAAGGGAGCCATCACCACCTTTGATCTTTCCATAATTAAGCATATTTGACTGACCCATCAAAATGTAAACCTGCACAGGCTTGGCCATATCGGCAGACGTACCCGCTGTTTCATCAGCCTCTACAGCACGGGGAATCGCCGTTATCAAACAGATCACGAGTAAGCAAGCTAACGGTAGTCGTTTCTTTGTCATCATGGAGTTTCTTGAATCGCGGAAAGTGAAACACGGACAGTCTAAAACATAACAGACAAACCAACCGTTTTCAGGAAAACCAAGACCGCTTTCGCGAACCTCGAATCTGGACCGCCCGGCACACGGAAAAACTTGATGCGGATCCCATACTCAAGCTCGAATCACCACCAATGCCTGCCAGGCCGCGAGCAGCAATGATCTGCGATTATCGGTTATTCGTTTTAAATGAAGTTTGTTTACAAGGAATCCCTGGTTCTGTCCGTTCGCCACTCACTAGCATGATTACTCTGACATTTGGCTTACAGTGAACTCAGAAGTCATGGGGCAATCTTGCTCGGAATTTTTGTCGCGCCGGCTGCCAATTCCCTTCCGTCTGGCGATGGCCCCATCACCAAATGCAGGCAATCCACTACAGTTGGATTCACAGCTTGTGGAACCGAAGCACTCAAAATCAAAGTTTGCAGAAACATTAACCTCGGCTTTACCAAGAAAGACTGCCCCACACCATTGACGGGTTTCAACAAATGAAGTCGCTCAACTTCCTGCTTATCACAATTTTCTTATTGTCCACATCACTGGGATCTACCCAAACAACGCAGGCGGATGACGCGAGAACTTCGGCTGAACAGACAAAACCCAACGTTATCCTGATCTATATCGATGATTTAGGCTACGGTGACATTGGCTCATACGGCTGCAAAGACATCCCGACCCCGAACATCGACCAGTTGGCCGCTGAGGGCGTGCGTTGCACCGCGTCCTACATTACGAATCCACCGTGTTGCCCCAGTCGCTGCAGCTTGATGATGGGCCAGTATGGACAACGCTTTGGCAAATACGGAATGTCTCGAGGCTTACCAATTCCAACTGACCGACCAACGATTGCCAACTTTCTGCAGGGCGAGGGTTACGTTACCGGACAAATTGGCAAATGGGACATCGGAACTCGCAAGCAGGGTCCTCTGCTCACTGGATTCCGCGAGGTCGCTCGGAACCCTCCGAAAAAGAAGTACACCAAGAAAGAAATCGCAGATCTGCCACCGAGTCTGGCGACAGCAATCAAACGCAAAGGCGGCAAGTCCAAATATTTCTGTGTCAACGCATCAGGTGAAACCATGTGGTTGACTGATTACGACGGCGACATGATGACGGATTTCGTCGACACCTACAAAGACGAACCATTCTTCCTCTACTGGTCACCAGAGGCGGTTCACTCCCCCAGCATCGAGTCTCCAGAAAGCTTGATGAAAAGGACCACAGCCAAAGGTAAAAGACGCAAACTTGCCGGCGCAATCGTTTCAGTCGACGATCAGGTTGGCAAACTCATCAAGGCATTGAAAAAGAACAATCTCAGGGAGAACACCCTTGTAATTTTCTCAAGCGACAATGGCGCGAATGGTGGCGAGGAAGGATCATCTGCCCCGTACACAGGCGGAAAAGGGCTCGGAACACAAAAAGAAGGTTGGGTCCGCGTGCCGACAATCTTTTCAATGCCGGGAACGTTGCCCGAAGGAAAACAATTCGACGGTCTGATTGCCAACTTTGATTTCTATTCGACCGCCGCATCACTTGTCGGTGGTAAGCAACCGGACCACTGTGATGGCGTCAATCTGATTCCCTACCTGCAGGGTGACATCACCGCAGATCCGCATGAATATTTATTCTGGCTGAACAACGAACCTGGTGATGCCGAGCGCAGACACTTGATTGCGGTCCGATGGAAAGATTGGCGGTTGTACAAGAAGTACAAGAAAGATACTTGGCAACTGTTCAACCTTGCTTCTGATCCCCGTGAAGAGGCGAACGTTGCGGCCCGGTTCCCAAAGGTCGTAATACAAATGGCCGCTCGACACACTGCATGGAAAAAAACGCTTGAACCGCTGAAACACATACCCGACGTCGATAGTCAAGTCCCGGTCATTCCCGCTGGTCATGGCTGGGCGAATTCCACGTTACTGACAGAAACTCATTAGCAAACCATCAACTTACCTGAGACAAAGATGCAGCTTTTCAAAATTGCTCTACTCGTAAACCTGTTGAGCCTGTCGCTGTGCGCTGGCGACACATTCCAACCCTACGAGGCGGTCGGTGATGTACCCCAAAACACAGCCGAACTTTGGAAAGGCTACGATGCCCGCAATGAACCACTCGATGTACGGATCATCAAGGAGTGGAAGGCAGCTGGGATTGTTACGCGTTACGTGACGTTCAAGGTCGGGACATTCAAGGGTGCCGAATCTCGAATCGCAGCCTATTACTCGTTCCCGGACAACCGAAAAAAGAACGCCGCGTTTGTCTGGAGCCATGGCGGAGGACAGCGAGCAGAACGTAACCGTGGTCAGTATTTCGCTAGCCAAGGATTCGCAACCATCGACATCAATTGGCTTGGCCGACCGATGGAAAGTGATATCGATATCAACACCGACTGGGGAAATGTTGATCCGACACAAGGCCCACGATTCTATTCCAAGGCGTTACGCAAAGGCTGGAAACAGAATTTGCAACCAGATGAGTTCTCGATCGACCCAGTTCCTAGCCCCCGCAATACAAACTGGTTTCTGTTGGCAGTCGCGGCACGCCGAGCGATTACTTTTCTCGAGCGACAACCCGAAGTCGACGGCTCAAAACTGGGGTTCTCCGGTTTCTCGATGGGAGGCATGATCACTGCATTGACCGCAAC
>CAJXTM010000151.1 GCA_913061385.1 uncultured Rhodopirellula sp.
CACGTAAGGAGTCGTCGGCAGCGTCAGATGTGTATAAGAGACAGCATCGGATCAGCTGTCAGTGCCGTTCTTTGGGAGCTAGCAAAGTATGCTTTTCAAATCTATCTCTCCGAGGCCGTGCCCTACTCACTCTACGGCTCATTGGGTTTGATTCCTCTGTTTTTGTTTTGGATCTACGTGACTTGGTTGCTCGTGTTATTTGGTCTCATTTTGACTTACACCCTCCAAGCCATGGGCGGCCACCTGCCTGATCAATTTGATAATGGAACCGCAAAGTTGATAGACGGAGACCCGGACTGGATGCTGCCAATCATGTCCGAGATCGCGAACTCATTTGAGGAGGGTGTTCTCCTAGACCATCAACTACTATCCGACCGCATTGGCTTGTCATCACGCTGCGTTCATGAGTTAACATCTCACCTGGTTGATGCCCAATTACTGCGACAAGTCAGCCGAAACGACCCCCATCAAGGGCTTACCCTCGGGCGGCCTGCTGACAAGATATTGCTGGTCGAAATCCTCGATATTGCGCAGCAGACCCGACCTACGCACGAACATCCTGCGTGGAAAACCTTTTCAATTTTAAAACAAGTCGAGCGTCAGGCAGCCGAGGGAAAGACCCTTGCTGATGTGAATCTTTAGCCGCAAGGACAGAAACCGAACAACCCAGCTCACGGATCACAGTCATTTCCCGCTGAGTTCTCAGTTTCACTTGCGCTACGCCCCGCTTGCAAGACTGCAACGAGCTCGCTCACAGCCGTAGAAAGCTCGCCCAATGCGACACGTGCAAGACCCAAGCCACCTTTCCGAGCGGCCTTTTCCACTTTCTCGACAAGTTCAATGGTTCGTGTCGCAGCGACCACTCGCGCAGCTCCCTTGAGAGTATGTGCATATCGCTCCACTTCCACTTTTGATCCCACTCGCATGGCCTCGCTTACCTTTTCAAGCAGCAGCGGGATCTCCTCTAGAGCCGAAGACTTCACCACTTCGAACAACTCCGGATCGTCTGCAACATTCGCATAGGCTTCCGGCCAGTCCACAATACGCGAGCTGTCGTTGATCCGCGGTAGGCTGCCTGACGTATCATCCGCAAAAGTCCTCCCATTACCCTCGTCACTCTGAAACTTTGTTTTCGCCTCTCCTCTGGCCTCATCACCTGAATGCTCAAGCAACATTCGGTGTAGCTCTCTTTTGCGAACTGGCTTGGCAAGATAGTCGTCCATTCCTGCTTCGAGACATCTCGTCCGATCACCCTTCATTGCGTGCGCGGTCATTGCGATCACAGGAATGTGAGTTCCCCTCCCAGCCTCGATGTTTCGAATCTTTCGCGTCGCTTCAAAACCATTAAGAACGGGCATCTGGATATCCATCAACACGATGTCAAACTTTTGATCGACAAACAGTTTAACGGCTTGCTCACCGTTGTCTGCCACAACCACCTCGTGATTTAACTGCCTTAGAAGACCAATCGCAACTTTCTGGTTTGCGACTCCATCCTCGGCCATCAAAATACGGAGGCTCTTCATGCCGGCAACAGGGTCAACCGATTGAGTGCCAGCCAATGACATCGATGTCAATTGTCGCTTGCAACGCATCAACGCCGCGAGCAGCTCGTGAGCCACAACCGGTTTAAACAAACAAGAATTCGTTTGCATCGCTTGACTACGAACAAGCTCTCCCTTTCCATCGTCCTCAGTAAAACAAATCACTGGAATTTGCTTGAGCAGGGAGTTCCACTCGGGATGAGCGATAAGCTCCGCAGCACTCATTCCCTCAACACCAACATCACTCAGCAGGATCGGCAATAAGCGGGCCTTCTCACTCAGTTTTTTCAGCAACTCAACTGCAGTCTGTAGACTGTCCGCGACATGAACCTCCATCCCCCACGCTTCCAGCTGGGAACAGAACTCTGTGCCCGAACCGTTATCGCAGTCAACAATCACACCGGACAGATCGTTAAGGTTTTGTTCATTTACATCAAAGCTCCCCGGATATTTTGACACGTCAAATTGCAACGTGAAGTGGAACGTACTCCCCACATCGGTCTTACTCTCCAGCCAAATCTCACCATTCATAGCCTCGACAATCTTTTTAGTAATTGCGAGTCCCAGCCCAGTACCACCGAACTCTCGAGTCGTGGATGTATCAGCCTGCTCGAAAGCGGAGAATATTTTCGTGTGCAGTTCTTTGGGGATACCTATCCCAGTGTCCTTGACCAAAAAATGAAGACGGATGGTGTTGTTACGCTTCGCGTCAACCAGAACGTCGACACTCACATGACCCTGATCAGTAAACTTAATCGCATTGCCAACCAGATTGACCAGAATCTGTCTCAAGCGTGTGGAATCTCCACGGACCCAACTTGGGGTTCCCGGGCTAACAAACCATGACAGATCCAAGTTCTTTGACTGCGCACGAACCCCCACCGGCTTCATTGCCGCGGCAACTTCTTCGCGAATATCAAAATCTCGCATCTCAAGATCCAGTCGCCCCGCTTCAATCTTTGAGAAATCCAGAATCTCGTTGATGATTTCGAGTAGCACTTCGGCTGATTCACGAACGACATTCAGATAATCACTCTTGGAACGCTCATCACCTGTTTCCAAAGCCAAATCCGTCATTCCAATGATTGCATTCATCGGAGTTCGAATCTCATGGCTCATATTTGCAAGGAAGTCGCTTTTGGCAGTATTCGCGGCCTCAGCTGCGTCTTGTGCTGTTTTGTAATCGGTAATGTCTCTCGCCACGCCAAACAGTCCGACAATCTGACCCTCGGTTGTCCGCAACGGAGCCTTCGTGGTTGAAATCCATACCGGCTTTCCATCGGCGTCGAATTGCAACTCTTCTTTTCCGATGATTGGCGTACCCGTCGCGATCACTAAATGCTCATCTGCAAGGTACTCTCCGGATACCTCAGGCCCGTAAAGATCAACATCTGACTTGCTAATCAAGCCAATCGAATCTTCATATCCAAGATGATGCGCCATAGCAGCACTTGCACGCACGATTTTGCAATCTGCATCTTTGAAATAGATCAAATCGGGAGAGTATTCGAGCAGCGTGTTCAATAAAAAGTGCTCAACTGCAAACTTATCTTTCGCGCTATTCAATTCACGGGTTCTCTCTTCGATCATACGCTCGACCTCAGCCGTACGATCTCCGATGGCCCAAGTGTACCGAGCGAGTATGACCGAGATCAAAGACCCTAAAATCAGGATCGCGAGTGGCAATCGCGAGGAATTTGCCTGAATGAACGAAGGCGTCAAAATGGTCCTAACGTTCCAATCAGCAAACGGGAATTCCAAGTCGGAATTGTCAGGTAGCAAATCACTGGACTGTTCCAATGCTGGTTCCCTGATATTCTCGAAAACAATCCCACTGGTGTCCCATGAACGGTACGCAACGCGGCGTTCGATGCCCTGACTGTCCCTATGCCTGACGCAGACATCAATCTCTCCCTCGCTACCTTCCAAGGCATCTTCCAGCAACTGTCCAACGTCTAGCACAATGGCATAGAAGCCAATGAGTTGCTCACCGCGTTCCTGCAGTGTCGACTCCGACACATCAAAAAACCGCGTCCGTCTCTTGCGAAGCAAAGCCCGACGGGTGGGCCCCCCGGTAAAATTGTCACTAACCAATTCGTCATCACTAGCTTCGTAAACCGGACGTAACACGGTAATCACAGATTTGGACTGCCCGCCTACTTCAGGCAAACTGAAAGGCCGACTCATACTGTACTGCCGTGCGTCTTTCAGGATCGACTCAATGCTATCTCTGCAGGCAGGAATAGCGCCGAAGTCGAGTCCATTCAAGAAAATGCGATTTGTATTCTGCTCAGACAAAACTGCCGGATAAGCAAAGTTCCCTTTGCCAGTGTCGGCTTCCACCCCATCTGGCAGCCAAACTCTGTACCCAGAGTTCGACTCTTGCATTCTCGCCTGAAGTTCGTCCACTTCGACACTTTTGATCCTTGGTAACCAACAGGCATACAGAACTGTTTCGTCAACACTATCCTGTCCTGCGAAGCGATCATAGAAATCGTCAAGAATGTGTTCGTAAGAGTTCCGTGGGCGGTTTCCGAGCCAAGTGCGTCCGGCAGTCGCAGCACGAAAAGCATTTTCCACCACACGACAACGCAAATAGCCTGCTGTTGCACGCCTCTCATCCATCAATGCATCGTCATTCTGCTTTACCAGCACGTAAGCAGCGAACGTAACAAGCAAGCCAATTCCAAGAACGGTAACCATGCCGAGGAGGGGAAGACGTTTGTTCGGAACCGCTGTTTCTTCAGACATTCACCTCTCCCACGAACCGATGTGTATCCAAATTCGGGCAAAAACCAAATAGGTTCCCGCGCAGAGCGACCATGGCGCACTCTTTCATCAGCTCACTAAATCCACCTACCAACTCAAACCTTTATGGGTGGCACTTCGACACAAAACACCGCATTCCGCGTGCCTAGCGACAACCTGCACTCGGCATGGTTTATACGGAGTTCCGGTACCACAATCATAACGAGACATTCGACTTGTCCCACCGCAATCCTGATGCTCTGTTATCCACATGCACGCACTCCGCTGTAAATAGCAACAACCCTCATGGGCAAGCATCAAGGCTAGACAACTCGTGTGATCTCGTCCCTTGAACTGGGTGCGCACCGTGACAGTTAATGCGCTTCCAGCCAGTTCCGTCCGACTCCCAATTCGACCTCGATTGGTACCCTCATGGGCAAGGTCGATTTCATGCTTGCCTCAATCAAAGGCATGACTTGTTCTTGTTCGTCAATTGCCATATCGAACACAATCTCGTCGTGCACGGTGAGCACCATTTTGGTCTTAAATCCTCCTTCAGTGAGCGCTCGATACGTACGGATCATGGCGATTTTCAACATATCAGCCGCAGTCCCTTGAATTGGACTGTTCATCGCTAGCCGCTCCGCAGCATTCACGACTGTCCGACTCTTCGAATTGATATCACGAATGTACCTGCGTCTTCCAGTGGACGTTGCAACAAATCCTTTTTGCTTTGCGGTCGATATCGTCGCATCAATGTAGGACTGTACCCCCGGATATTTTTCGAAATAGTTCTGGATCAGTTCACTTGCTTCGTGTCGGGGGATGTTCAACCGCTGCTGAAGCCCGAACGCAGAAATCCCGTAAATGATCCCAAAATTGACCGTTTTTGCTTTATCCCGCATCTCACGCGTCACTTCCTGTACGTCTACTTTGTAAACCTTGGACGCTGTCACCGTATGAATGTCTTCCCCGCATTGAAATGCATCCAACATTCCTTCATCACCACTCAACTCAGCCATCACCCGCAACTCGATTTGCGAGTAGTCAGCACTCAAAATCAAATGATTATCATCACGGGGCACAAACGCCGCACGAATCTCTTTGCCTCGCTCTTTGCGCACCGGGATTGTCTGCAAGTTGGGATCATTGGACTGTATTCGTCCTGTTGCGGTCCAAACCTGACTGTAGTGCGTATGCACGCGGCCGGTTTGCTGATTCACGGCAAGCGGCAATTGATCAACGTACACGGATTTAAGCTTTCGAGCGTTACGATACTCAAGCACATCCGCAATCACTTGATGCTTGTGCGAAAGCCTCTCGAGCTCTGCTTCACGTGTTGAATACTGCCCAGTGGCCGTCTTCTTTGGATTCTTCTCGAGTTCTAATTCCTCGTACAAGACCACGCCCAACTGCTTGGGTGAATCAATATTGAATTCATGACCGGCAGCCTCAAATATCTGGTCCTGCAACATCTCGATTTCATTACCGAGTTTTTTTGAAAAGATCGCAAGTGCCTCAGTGTCTAGCCGTATTCCTTCATGCTCCATGTCCACCAGCACAGGAATCAGCGGGCACTCGACGTCGTTGCAGACTTGACTGGTGCCTTGCGCATCAATCTCGGGTCGTATCAGATTTGCGATCTGCAACGTGACATCGGCATCCTCACACGCATATTCCGCCAACTTCTCAATTGGCACCTCGCTCATGCACTTCTGATCTTTTCCTTTTTCACCAATCAATTCACTTGTAGCAATGGGCACATAACCCAGATAAAGTTTTGCAAGATAGTCCAGTCCATGCCTCATCTCTGGCTCTTTCATGGAGTGAGCCAGCATGGTGTCAAAAATCTCACCGTGGACTTCGATGCCGTGCCATTTCAACAAAGTAAGATCATATTTCAGGTTGTGCCCAATCTTGCTGATCGCCGCGTTACCTAAAACTGGTTGAAACTCCTGCAAAACAGCCGCGGCTTCGTCTGGCTCATTCGGTAACACGACGTAGTATGCTTCCGACTGGCGCACACTGAACGCCAGCCCCAGAGGCCTCGCTGTGCGCGGATCTAAACCTGTTGTCTCAGTATCGAAGCAAAAGCTCGTCTGCGTTGACAACAGATCGATCAAGCCGGCACGCTCTTCTGCACTTGTAACTGTTTGATACTGATGAGTGACGTCATGGATTGTCTTCTCGTCAACTGGCTCATCAAAAAGTGTGGCCTGGATCTCTGTCTCGCGTTTTTCGCGAATCACTTTTGCACGGCTACTGGCAGACGAGAAGGACTTACCCAGAAGTTTCTTCCCAAGACTGTCAAACTCCAACTCCATGAGCAGGTCTTTCAGCTTCGCTTTATCCCAGCCCTCCTGCTTCAGCTGCGGAAACTTAACCTCGTGCGGAACATCCAACTGAATTGTCACCAACCGCTTTGACAGTCTCGCCATCTCCGCATGCTCCTCCACGCGTTCCTTTTGCTTGCCCTTCAACTCGGTGCTGTGGCTAAGTAGATTTTCGATATTGCCATACTGTGCGATCAGCTTTTGTGCGGTCTTGGGACCAATCCCTGCCACCCCAGGTATGTTATCGCTGGCATCTCCCATCAAGCCAAGAATATCGATAACCTGATCAACACGCTCGATACCCCATTTCTCAAGGACTTCCTTCACACCAAAAATCTCCGGGTCCGCTCCACGCCGACCAGGCTTGTAGATCACTATGTCGTCTGTAACCAGTTGCTCATAGTCTTTATCAGGCGTCACCATCCAAGTGCGAAAACCCTCTTTACTGGCTTGATGAGCGAGCGTTCCGATCACATCATCTGCTTCATAACCAGGCCTTCGAATCACATGGATGTTGAGTGCATCCAATAATCGATCGATATAAGGCAATTGCGTTGCAATGTCTTCCGGCATCGCGTCGCGTTGTGCCTTGTACTCGGGAAATTCGATATGCCGCTGAGTTGGCTCGGATGTATCAAATGCAACGGAGATATGTGTAGGTTCTTCGCTTTTCAGAATATCGAGGACAGTATTTGCGATGCCAAAGACGGCTGATGTACAAAGTCCTCCGGAAGTGAATCGCGGGCTACGTACCAGAGCAAAGTGTGCCCGATACGTTAACGCCATTCCATCCAACAAGAAAAGTTTCTGATTATCAGGGAACAACTCAGTTGGTTTTGCTGCCACGCCAAGCACCTGCCGTTTTAGAAATCAAACGCGAGGGTCGCTTCTGTGAACACAGCGCCCCGATGAAACCCGAACGGACAATCTCTGTCTCTTATACACATCTGACGCTGCCGACGACTCCT
>CAJXTM010000152.1 GCA_913061385.1 uncultured Rhodopirellula sp.
GAGATCAGCCTCGGTCTCGTGGGCTCGGAGATGTGTATAAGAGACAGCCTGAATGCCCGCATCGATAGCCTTGGCATCTGCGACTGCGACGCGGGTCGCTGCTTCGCCTGTGAATTTGTCCGTGACGACCAAATCTTGGTTGGGCGCGAAGGCCTGTCCGCCCAAGTAATAAGGGTAGCTGGGGTTCAGCATGGCAGTGACTCCAAAAAAGGCGGCGAGTTGGAATTGTGATTCACGGTGTCAAACGATGAGCCGCCGGCGATCAATGTTTCCACGTCATACTAAGGCTAGTTAACGTTTGTTCAATGCCCGCAGGATGCGTTCCAGCCAGCAGCCTACCGAGGTCCACCTCAAGTACGCGTGTTCAAATTCAACAACCCGCATCGTCATGAATCTCGGCAAAGCAGCCAGCGATTGGGGCGGCACCCAGAAACAGGGAGTCTAGCGTTAGTGATGCGCAGAGCAGGAACTGGAGTTCTGTCAGTCGGAAAGATAAATCTCCAGCGTCCCCGAGCGGCTCAGTGTGTTACTTTTTGGCCGGCGGTGGAGTGAATACTTCGCGAATCCGAATCCCAAACTTGTCGCCGATCTTCACCGTTTCACCCGTCGCAATGGGCGATCCGCCGGCTTCCAGAGTTAGCGGCTGATCGCAATGCACATCAAAAGTCAGCATTGCACCGGGAACCAGGTTCACAATGTTTGCCAATGAGACGCTTTTGCGAGCTAACGTGACACAAACAGGCGTTTGGATCGAAAGAACGGCGCGTGAGTAGTTTGAGTTTGGGTCGACACTCATAAGGGCGTCTTGCTTTTCCTAGCGATGTTGAGAACTTAGGGCACTTAGAACAGCCCACAACCGCTATTATCGGCCTGCCGATGCTCAAAGCTTGCCCAGACTCCTCTAATCGGTACCAAAAACCCCGCAAAAGCAAGCATTTCACTTACTAACCCCCCGACAGAGGGTATGGTAGGGGCTGCTGCGGGGATACATTAGGCCCTGCCTGAAGTGTGGTTTGATTTCTCTCACACACTTTGGGAACGCATTTTGATTATCACTGTTCTTTTGAAATAGAAAGCTGCGAGATGTGCCTACTGGCTGTTCAGTACCGCTTGGTCCCCGAAAGTCCCATTCTTGTCGCAGCGAACCGAGAGGAGTACGTCGACCGACCGAGTCTTCCTCCGTCTATCCAATCTGGCAAGCCACGTGTCCTTTGCGGCATCGATCAAAAAGCCGGTGGTTCTTGGCTTGGCGTGAATCAAAACGGGTTGTTTGTCGGGCTCTGCAATAGAGCGACCGCAATGCCCCTCTTTGGGCAACGCTCCCGTGGTTCGCTGGCTTTAGACCTGCTTCGTTGCACTTCCGCCAGTCGTGCCTTAGAGAAAGCTGAGACGGAATTTGCAAAGACCCGCTACGACGGTTGCAATATTCTGATCGCAGATGCCAAGAATGGATACGCGATCCATGCCGACGAGCGTCAGGAAGTCGTCGAGCTCAAAGATGGCTTGAACATCATCGGTGCCCGCAACCTGAATGATCCAGATGATCAGCGAGTGCAGATGGCCAGACGTTTGTTAACGCTGCAAACGCTTGATTCACCCGTCAAGTTCCTCGCTGTGGCAAGTAAAGTCTTCGCGAGATCTCCTGTCGGGCCAGGGCGTCCGAGTATGGTGGTTCGAAATGGTGACTATGGCACTGTCAGTAGCACGCTGATCGCCTTGGGGGTCAAACCTCGGGATGCGATTTATCAATTCAGCAACGGGGCTCCTGATCAGTCCAAGTACGAGGATTTTTCGCCAATGTTGCGTGATATCCTCAGCCGCGGACTGCGTGAGGCTCGCACCAAAGCGAAAGTCCAAGGCTAATCACCGTGAGATAGCTAATCACCGTGAGGTAGCTAATCGGTGCCTTTTAATCGCTTCGTTCGTTCAGGTGAATTCTCAAACCGCAGACCGGGCTGTTTCGCCCGTCTGCGTTCGCCGCTCGGAATCACCCTCTGATGTTGCGTTCGCCCGGTGGAAAGCCGGCTCGCTGGATTTTCTGTATCTGCGTTCTTCTGTCGTACTAATCCGGACCAGCGTTCGTATGCGGTTATAACGGCGGGGTTGACGCATCTTTAAGAGCCCCTAAGTTGCGTCACACATCTTTCTTTTTCGTTTTGCTTTTCCGCCTGAGTTCTCATGTCATCTGATGTAACGAGTTCGATTCAAGGTTCACGCTGTTTGGTCACGGGTGGCGCTGGTTTCATTGGTTCTCATTTGGTGGACGGGTTGTTGGCAGCGGGCGGCACCGTTCGTATTTTGGATAACTTCAGTACAGGTTTTCGCCGAAATCTTGAACACCTTGAGTCCGGCCAGATCGAGATCGTGGAGGGGGATGCATCGGATATTGAGGTTGCTAGGCAGGCCGTATCCGACGTCGACTTGGTGTTTCATGCGGCGGCCATGGCGAGTGTGCCACGAAGTATGCGGGAACCGGATTTGTGTCATGCGTGGTGCGCGACCAGCACCGTGAATTTATTGCAGGTTTCAGCGGCGGCAGGCGTTCGGCGTCTGGTGCTCGCTTCGACCAGTGCGGCCTACGGCGATTCCACGTTTGTGTCCAAACGCGAGACTGATCCATCGGCACCACTGTCGCCTTATGCTGCTGCAAAATTGGCGGCGGAGGCTTACTGCCAAGCGTTTCAACGCGGCTTTGATCTTGAGACAGTTGTGCTGCGTTACTTCAACGTTTTTGGACCACGTCAGGATCCCCAAAGCGAGTACAGCGCTGTGATTCCCAAGTTCGTCTCGATGATTCTTTCTGGAGAGCGTCCTGTCATTTACGGTGACGGACAGCAGTCACGCGATTTTGTTTTTGTCAAAGATGTTGTGCAGGCAAATCTACTTGCGGCGACAGCCGCAGATGCTCCCGGCGGGACATTCAATATCGCACGCGGGGAGCGAACCACATTATTGGAATTGCTGACCAATCTTCGCGATATTCTCTCCGAGCACATCGAGCCCATTCACGAACCACCCCGAGCCGGCGACGTGCGTGATTCACTCGCCGATATTTCCGAAGCTCGGACTCGATTGGAATTCGAGCCGGGGACGACGATCGCCGAGGGACTTCGGCAGAGTGTTGAGTATTATCGCAGCATTGTTTAGGCAGGTTGCTGTGTGCAGTGGATGATCAGGAGTTGAGCGTTCGGCAAATGCTCGTCCCCTCAAGGCTTGCCGTTGAGGTTTTTCCGTCTGCGTTTGAGAACTCTTGGGGCGTTTCTGACCCTGTGCGGGTAACGTATCCCTGACGACGCAATGTGTGAATGGGCATTTGAATCGCTAGCCCGGTGTTTGCTTGAACCGGTGTTTGCTTGAACCGGTGTTTGCTTGAACCTGTGTTTGTTTGAACCGGTGTTTGTTTGAACCGGTGTTTGTTTGAACTAGTATTGATTCGTTCACGGGAGCCAACTTGCAGACGCCGCGTTTCTTCATGCAGGATCGACAGTTACTTTCGATGACGGATCCGGTTTCATTGTTTGAGCAAAACGAGTCTTTTCGTGTTGTAAGCAACTGATGCCTTCATGAGTCTGGCGATCGTTATCTGGTAAGGAGCTGGCAGCAAACAGAATGGTTAGGGCGTCTTTGCCTTGCTCTTTTTTTTGCTTTTTGTTCTCTTCCCGTTCGCTGCATGCAGTGTCCGCGATCTCCTTCAAAGTAGTAATCAACATGAAAAAGTTGATGGTTGGGCTGATCTGTGTCGCACTGTGAGGCATTGGACTCTAAGTCATTCGTAACCTGGCTGAAGAAGCCAAGGTAGTCACCGTGACTGAAGGGTGCGTGGTGTCGTTTTATGGCAAGCCAACAAAAGAGTCAGGAACATTTTTGACGGATACTGGGAAGAGTTTGTATGTCCAGTACAGCCACTCGCAAACGTTTTGGAAACACTATCAGGCAAAAGCCAGTACCTACCCTTGAAAGCTGACAAGTGAAGAATTTCAGAATGAGTCTGACTTCGAGGCTATCTTTGGTGATGATCTAAGGAGCCTTCGCCGCGGTTTGAGATTGATTGCAATCCTGCGTTTGACATTACGGTTCCGCAGTTGGCTGTAACGATTTTGTCGCGATATACATTTGTGAATCACAAACGTCTCGTGAGTGCAACCGCGTCAGGTAGTGGGCAAGATTCCCGACGGTTCATTCAATCGCTGTGGAATGCGGAGTGATTATTGATTCGCCCGCTTTGTGAGTCCGTGATTTACGCGGAACGTCATCCATAATGTTACGTGGAGTGAGACTCGATGTCTGTAGATTTTTCACTCGGTTGAGCTTGTTGCTCTTGTGACGAGTCAGTGCACATCATGTTGCTCAAGTCAGTTGATTATTCTCTTGATTCTGTTGCCGGCACGTTTGGTGTCAGATTTTGGGCGGCGGGATAGGTTTGACCGACGGTGGCAGTGTCTTGTACGGCAGGTGATAGTCGGCGAACAGATCTGCTCCGTAGCCTCGCCGCATTTCCCACTTGGCACGCGCCGCCCACGGGGAACCAGGGTGGTTCTTGACGACCGCTGCAAATTGTTCGTTTGCCCGGTCGACATACGGTTTGGCATCTTCAGTTCGAATTTTCTTGACAGTCCGAAGATCCCAGTGGACTAACCGCTTATTGCCTTTCATGGGGGCGGCGGACTTCGGTTGGGCTATGAATGCATCCAAAGCGACACCATATTCATAGATTCTCGCTTGGTAGGCAATCAGTTGTCCGAGGATCAAATCGTAGTTGGCTTGCCAGCGTGGATCGGCCTCCTGTTCGCGCAGGTGTTGACCAGAAAGCAATGCTTGTTCTGCTTCTGCCATGTACCGCAGGTGCATTTTCGCTTTTTCCTGTTCACGTCTCGCCTGTTTGATGAAGTCCTGCGGTTTGAGTGAAAAGGTCAGTCGCATCTCGATTGCCTTTTTGTTCGCCTCTGCGTAGGGATTCAGATCTTGGATGACTTTCCAGATCAGTGATCGGAGGGGGAATTCACTACGGTCGGTTAGGACCTCTATCTTGGCACGCAAGTCTGGCCGATAGGGGCGCAACGCTTCCATGTCATATTTCTCTTTGTAGCGGCCCACCAATTCTGACTCGGCACTTGGCAGCATGAAGAAGATTCCATTCGTTTCTCTTGCTAGACGCGATTGTTCGTACGGTCCGAAACCGCTTCCGAAAGCATCGCGTCGGCGGTGAAACCCATTGGTCTGCAACTGTTCGGGAAAAGCGGTTTCTGGACCTCGATCCATTTGCAGATAATGGTGCCGATTTGTTTGTGGATGTTGCCAGTGAAGAAAGGCATATGGCGAACCGAATACAGACTCGCGACCGAGTACATAAACTTTGCAATTCGCAGCTTTGGCAACGCTGATTGCTTGTTCGATAAATCCATCATTGTTTTTTCGATCACCACTTTCGTCACTGACCAAAACGACTGCCATTTTGCGACCACGGCGAGCCAGGTCGCGATAAATTCCGATGGCCCGTCCAACTGCGGAACTCATCAATTCCCTGCCAGTGGTATCAACAGGGATTTCATCGATCGCTTTCCGGATCTCGTCACGGTCAGAAGTCGGTTGATGAACCGTGTGATCAATGAAGGTTTCCCCGTAGCTTGTCACTGCGGTCATCAAGGCTGTTTTCTGTGCCTTGTTTTCAGTGCGACCGACGATTCCCAGTTGTTCATAAACGGTTTCAATTCGGTCGCGAATTTCCTGTTGATCGTCTTTCATACTTTTGGACTGATCAAAACACCACACCACTAGCACGGGGCTTTCGTCTAACATCCAAACCAGTTCCTGCGACAAACGATCGAGGGCATTCTGGTAACTGTCTACGATATCTCTCGCTTCGCCTTTTACTTCTCCGTCGGGAACCGCTTCGATCAAGGCAATGGAATCGGGAATGCCGATTGTCGGTGCGGCGATAGTCAATTGAGAGGCGTTGGCTTTAGCCATCAGCGACTGGTCAAGCGTTGGCAGATTGGCTGCCGCCGCCGCAGCGCTCACCGGGGCAGGAGCCGAGTTGAAAAGTGCAACATTATCAAGCACCACGTCAATCTCCGGGTCCAGTTCCACCTCGACGGGTGGATCTTCAACGCGGTCAGGTGGCGGTACCACAACGAATCTGGCTGCCTCCTGCTCGATCTCTTCGTAGGTCACAACCGCTAAGAACAACAGAATCGCGGTGTGCACCAGCAATGAGATGGTTGGGGGCATCATCCCCATTAATCGCTCGCGAACGGTCAGGGGCTCATCTTGCCAGTCATCTGTCCTGACTTGCAGACTAGAGGTTTTGTGTGTCGTGTGTGCATTACCAAACGGGACTTGGGAAGACATCAAACGCTCTCGGGCTATGGACATGGCATTCTTCTCGTAGACGCCTTCATTGTAACGGGCAGGTTCCAAGGCGAGATGCCGTTTTTGCTGCAATTCTGACTTCCATCGCACCATTGATCGCAATGTGGGATGAGTTCCGAGGCTGCTTTACCCTCCTGATCCGACTTTTTGTGCAGATTATGCCCTGCTTGCATAGAGTTTGCCGCGTTATGCCCACCATTGGCGATCGTGAAAATGGCGGAGTTGGCCATTGCTTGAATCTGAAGCTCGAATGTCAGTTGACGCTTATGCGGTCATGGATCCACGTGCGATTTGGAGCCTTGTTTCCGAGGTCCACTTGGTCAACTTCGACGCAGGCAGTGATCTTCGATTCGTGGTCAGGCAAACGATCGTGCCTGTCAGGAGGGCGGAGCCATGCGTTTCTGGTATTCGCTCAAGCCATGCAACGCGTGGTAGAGAACACCACATTCCAAGTCGACGTCAGAGCACTGCTCCAGTACCTCGCATAACCTACGCACGCTGCGTTTTACCCAAGGTTCAGAAAGGGTTTCCGTTGGTGCTGCGAGTGCAATGAATTCAAGCACATGGCCAGTACTGCCAAGCGTTTCACCCAAGTCGCGTGTCCACCCCGGTCGATGAAGATAAGCGACCGAGTAAGAGCCGTCAGGATTTTGGTTTTCTTTTGCCAATTGAATTGCCGCTGTGGTCAAGGCATCAGCCTCTGCCCAAACACCGGTGATTGGCTGTCCTTCGAGTCGGCGTTGATTCAAAGCCATGGCTATACCGATCAAGCGATGTGTGCCACCACAAACACTGTTGGTCAGACTCTGTTCCAGTTCTGAGCCCAACAGTGACTCGGTGGAATACTGGGCACCATCTCGACCCAGCCAGCGGTGGTTTGTATTGCGGTAAGCGGTTAACGCGATCAGCGACCAACTGAACTCGCGTTCAAGATTCCGAGGGATATCGAACTCTGCCTGTCGCATCCAGTCATCGAGAGTGAATGTATGGGCTTGCCCTTGGATCTCGGTGCTCAACGGCAGCCCAGACTGAGCGATGACTGCTAGCCATTGATCGCGATGGCCTTGCCCAATCTTAGTCGATGGTTGCATTGCCATTCTGAGCCCGGGGCGTTTCTGATCCCCAAACTGATCTCCCTGTTCTGCATCAAAGCCTCCAACGCCTGTCTCTTATACACATCTGACGCTGCCGACGACTCCTTACGTGTA
>CAJXTM010000153.1 GCA_913061385.1 uncultured Rhodopirellula sp.
CTACACGTAAGGAGTCGTCGGCAGCGTCAGATGTGTATAAGAGACAGATTCAATCCAGCGGCCCAGTAACTTCACTTCCTTGGCTGTTAATTTTTCACCATGACCTGGCGGTGGCATCTGCGAGTCGGGGTCATTCGACGCCACGCGGGTCATCAACTCACTTGCTCCGGAATCGCCAGGAACGAGTGCGTTGAACTCGAGGGCAACTTTGCGGACGTCGAGTCTCAAGTCCGTTGCTTGTGCATCCTCGCTACCCCGATCAGGTCCATGACAAACAAAGCATCTTTTTGCCACTAGACGGAGGGCCTGACGTGCGATGGCGTCTCCCTCGGCATGTGATTCAGTTTCGACGCAACACAAGAAAATTGTCGTGAGAAACAAAGGTGTTTTCAAGAAACTAGCGGCAGTCTTGTTCAAAGTCTCGCCCTTGATTTTGCGTTTTGCTGATCCGTTACTTTTGCTGGTTCAGCCATTGGTTGATCCGCTTCACTGGGCCACTCACCCGGTCTGTTTTTACCCGCCCGCGTCCCATTGAAATTCGAGAGACCGATGACGACACGGGTTCATGGGCATCGACTGCCCAAGCGTGGTTTATCTGTGCGCTTTGTAGACGCCGGATTGTTTGTTTAGCATAGCGGAAACGTTATGTCTTTGTTACTAGAAGTGGTTGATCAGTAGTGGCGCCTCGTTCAGCTGAAAAGGCGAGAAAGATCAGGGACACAGCAAGAACTCAAGTCAAATGCTTTGAAAGATTTACCTAGGTATTTGCCATAGCTAACCCGGGGGCGGGGTAACTCACCGGATAGAGTCGCCCCGGAAAGCACACGGGGGATGTTGGCCCGGCACCAGAAAATGGGATGGTCACAGAGTGTCCAAAGATGAATTCATTGAATTCACTTATGTCGAAATCGCAATTAATTTCCTACTCAGAAGGGAAACGAACTCCCACGGGTGGCGGCAAAGCGTGTTGGACTCGTTTAGACTATGCAAATGCAGCGTAAGGTATTTCTCGGCTTCTGCTGCTTGCTCGCCACACTCTCTCGATAGTTGCCACAACATGAACACGGTTTTGTACCCTCGATGCATTCGCAGTGCGGCGTTAATCATTCTCGCAGTGGGTTTCTTGTGCAGCGGAGTTTGCCAGGCAGACTGGCCACGTTTTAGAGGGCCAAACGGTTCAGGAATAACAACAGACTCTGCAGAGTTGCCTACGCAATGGGGGCCGAATGAAAACATCGCTTGGAAATTGGCATTGCCAGGGCCTGGTGCTTCGAGCCCTATCATCGTGGGTGATCGTATTTTTGTGACTTGCTACAGCGGCTACGGAACGAGTCGCGAGAATGTGGGCAAAATTGAAGAATTAAAGCGGCATCTGGTTTGTGTTGATCGTAAATCCGGAAAGCAGCTTTGGATCCGTACGGTGAAGGCCACTCTACCCGAAGACACGTACAGCGGCATGGGGATTCCAGCGCACGGTTACGCTTCTCACACACCCGTTGCGGACAACGAGCGAGTCTACGCATTTTTTGGGAAGTCAGGCGTGATTTGCTTTGATCACGAGGGACACGAGTTGTGGAAGGCTAGTGTTGGCACTGGTAGCGATCCAAAACGTTGGGGTTCCGCATCGAGTCCGATCCTGCACGAAAACTTGGTAATCGTGACAGCTAGTGCAGAAAGCGGCGCGTTAGTAGGTATCGACAAGATGACCGGCACTGAAAAGTGGCGGCAAACTGCGAATGGATTAGTAGACGTTTGGGGAACCCCGGTCATTGTAAACGTGGCTGAAGATCGCTCCGATCTTGTGTTGGGTGTTCCATATGAGTTTTGGGGTTTAAACCCGGCCACCGGAAAACTGCGTTGGTATAGTGCTGCCATGGATTCAGATTCTTACAACTCAAGCGTTGTCGAAGCAGAAGGTGTGATCTATGGAATCGAGGGCCGCGGTGGTGGTTCTGCTGCAGTGAAAGCTGGCGGTAAGGGTGACGTCAGCTCTTCGAGTACTGTCTGGACCGGACGTGACACCGCTCGCTTTGCATCGCCACTCGTCTACGACAAAAAGATCTATTATTTCGCTAACGGTGTCGTGAATTGCATTAGCGCAAAGGATGGATCATCGATCTTCAAAGGCCGTCTGCCAGCGAAGAGTAACAGCCCCGCAAAAGCAGCGGCAAGCACGCCACAGGACTCCCCTGCTCGAGAACAACCACGACCAACGCAAGGCGGTTTGGGTGGACGTGGTGGATTTGGTGGACGTGCTGGCCGAGGAGGGTTCGGTGGAGCTGACTACAGTTCACCTGTCGCTGCGGATGGAAAAGTGTTGTACGTTAAAAGTGATGGAACGGCATACGTGATCAAGGCCTCTGATTCGTTTGAGCTGCTGGCAACCAATCAAACTTCTGATGCTGGCGAGACCTTTCACGGAACACCCGCGTTGAGCGATGGCCAAATCGTGCTTCGCAGTAATCGGCACCTGTATTGCATCGGTGCAAAATAGTTTTACTTCGGACGGTGTGAGCGTTAGCTCAAGCCTCTTCGCCCCACATGACGCTGCTTTCCAATCCCAGCCAAATGATGTGCCGTTTGAGGAGCTGGGCAAACTCAAGAGCTTCGGCTTGTTGTTATGCCTCTCAAGTATCCAGTTGTTAGGCTCTTTGAGGGGCACCCACATGGTCCTTTGCAACTAGCCTCTGAGGTGCTGTGGTATGCCTCGGCCTGAACATCCTGCTCAATGCGTGTAACCCTCATAAAGGGAGGCCGCATGGAATAACCAGTACTTACAGAACCTCCCATCCAGCACAACGACCTAATCAGTGTCTTTTGCCTTGGCGTTCCTCTTTACGTGTTCAACCCTTCAAACGTAGTCGATGTAGTCAGAGCATCGTGATCCAATCCGTTGGTGTGCATACGCGTTGCAACGCGAATTTACTGTCAAGACACACAGTCACGCAGAAATTCAGTTGCGACTCAGGACATCCGATGAAAGCACGGGGATCGATGACGCGGAATGAGTGCCGAAGCACCACTTTCGCCGATGCTGCGTCTTGCAACAGATGTGTTGTTTCCTGTGGAGAAATTCAGATGAATAGGCTGTGGATCATACCCGCCATCATGATCAGCGCGATCGTGGCCGGTACAAATTCCGCTAGCGCTGCATACTGCGGCGCAATCAGCTACGAGGGCTGTTGTGGATGCGGAGTAACCGCTGGCGGTGATGAAGAATCCGCCACCCCTGTCGCTGGTGGAACTTACACTTGCATGCGCACCGTACGCGAAACGGTTTACGACAAGATCGAAGAAACTCGTTATCGCACAAGAAATGAAGTCTACTACGAGGACCGTCAGGTTCAGTGCAGTCGACTTGTCCCAGAGACAACCACGCGGAACATCAATTACACAGTGATGGTCCCCACCTACGAAACACGGACACGCACGACCAATTACACCGTTTGTAAACCTGTTTACGAAAAGCACCAAAAGACAATCAACTACACGGTTCGTCGCCCAGTCTACGAGACTTGCAAAAAGACCGTCAAATACACCGTTTGTAAGCCTGTTTACGAGACTCATCAGCGTACGATCAACTACACAGTAAAAAAACCTGTGTACGAAACTTGTACGAAAACCGTTAACTACACTGTTTGCAAGCCGGTTTACGAGACCAAGTCCAGAACAATCAAGTACACAGTCTGCAAGCCGGTTTATGAAACGAAAACACGGCAAGAAAATTACACTGTCTACAACACCGTTCGCGAACAGAAAATGCGAACCGAGCAGTACAGTGTGTGCGTTCCCGAACAGTACACCCGCACCGTAACGGTCAAAGGCGGCCATTGGGAAACAAAGACTGAAACTATCCCCGGGCCTGTAATGCGGAAAACCGTACGCCAGCCAGGGACATGGACGTACGACCCTTGTACCTGCAAATGTGTTTACACACCGGGAAAATGCCACACCGAGTGCGTTCAGTGCCCACCTAAAACTATCTGCAAGAAATGTTGGGTGCCAACCTGTGAGCAAAAAGAGATTTGCTGCACACGGTATCGCCGCGAGTGCCGTACCCGTCAGGTTCCGTACACCGTCTGTCGAGTAGTACCTGAGTGCCGAACAAAAACTTGCACTTACCGAGTGTGCAAGATGGTTCCAGAGTGCCGAACAAAAACTTGCAATTACACCGTGTGCAGAATGGTACCGGAGTGTAAAACGAAAGAGGTTGCGTACAAAGTGTGCCGCATGGTTTGCGAAAATCGGACCAAGGTTTGCAATTACACCACTTGCAAGATGGTTCCTGAGTGCCGCACAAAAGAAGTGTGTTACAAGACTTGCCGTATGGTTTGCGAAAACCGCAGCAAGGTTTGCCACTACACAACTTGCAAGATGGTCCCTGAGTCCAAAACCAAAACATGCACCTATCGTGTTTGCAAAATGGTTCCTGAGTGCCGCACACGCACTGTTTGCGAAACCAAGTGCCGACGCGAGTGTTACACCAAGAACATCAAAGTTCGCAAGTGTCGCCAAGTGTGTGAGCCTTACACTGTCACCCGTTGCGTTCCACGTGTGGTCTGCAAGCAGGTTCCTGTGGAAGTTTGCTGCCCCGCACCGTGCTGTCCAGCACCATGCCGATCATCTCACGAAGGTCCGGTCAAAAGCCTTTTGAATCATATCTTCCACGGGCACCACGAGACAGGTTGCACCGACGGTTGTGAGCAAGCATCTTGCGGATGCGCAACCGAAAACTGCGATTGCCAGTAGGGTGATGATCGATAGCGTGTACTTGAAAGCAAGTCATGCCTGTTCAAAATTTCGAAGGCGGAACCACAACGGTTCCGCCTTTTTTTTATCACTACCTGCCGATGTGGCGTGAGCGATTCATTCTGCCAGTGATGGGGTCAGTCTCATGAAAGCGGGAATTCAAACCGGGACAGATGATGCTTAATCTTCCAAATGGGAAGATTAGTGGGTCTGAAATTTCCAGTGTGTTCACCAAACCACTCAGTTTTGGGGCAAAATGGTTGCCTTCGCGTCAAGGCTCGTTAAGTTGGTGTTTTGGGATACTTATCGCCCCGACTGATAAGTGGGTGGCGTCAAACGCCGGAATTTCTGGATTGAGATTATCAAGCTTCTCTTAAGGCATGTCCTCATGGTACGCGCAGCCCTTATCGTTCTGGTCATTTCCGTTGCAGCGTCTTGCCAAGCTCAAAATATCGACTGGCAAGAAGTCTTTCCTATTCGCAAGCACGATTTTGGTACCGTCGCCGTGGCTGCGAAAACCGAATTCCGGTTCCCCGTAAAAAACAATACAGATCGCCCAATTCATATTCGTACAGTGCGAGCTAGTTGCGGCTGTACGACCCCGATTGTGGAATCGAGCACGATTGGCCCAGACGACACGAGTTACATCCGAGCCAGATTCAACACTGACACCTTCAAGGGCAAGCGTGGCGCCAATTTGACGGTTGTGATTGATCGTCCGGTGTACACTGAGGTGCGACTTCGCGTCGATGGTTACATCCGCAGCGACATGGTATTTCATCCGGGAGCGGTGGAATTTGAAAATGTTTCCAGCGGAGAGCCGACGACTAAGACAGTGAAAGTACTCTACGCCGGACGCAAAAACTGGCAGATCAACAAGATAGAAAGTCCACTCAATTGGCTCATCACGCACTTTACAGAAGTCAGTCGTGGCCGGGGCAGAGTTGATTACGAAGTCTCGGTTGCCATCGGTGATGATGCACCTACTGGTTTTTTTCAGGACGAACTAATTGTTCATACCAACGACTCTGAAATGCCACGTGTTCCTCTGCGAGTGAGTGGAGAGATCTCAGCACCCCTTACCATCTCACCCGGCGTGATCGCACTGGGAAGCCTGAGGCTTGGCCAGGCCATTTCGAAAAAGCTTGTTGTTCTTGGCAAGAGTCCATTTGTTATCGAATCGATCTCCGCCGATGGATGGAAAGTGGACGCTTCGTTGGGTACTGCTGCAAAGAAGACGCACATTCTTCAGCCAGACTTTACCGCAACGGGTGAGGCTACTGGGCCCCGTAAAAACGATCTTGTAATCAAAGCATCCGGGGATAATTCGATCACGGCAACTGCACTGATCACTGCTGATATCAGCAGTGAGTGATGAGTTTTTTTCATCCAAGAGTGGAAAGGTTCATCTTAACGAGAAGGTAGGTTTT
The DNA here is from genome assembly GCA_913061385.1 of uncultured Rhodopirellula sp. Classification (GTDB taxonomy): domain Bacteria; phylum Planctomycetota; class Planctomycetia; order Pirellulales; family Pirellulaceae; genus Rubripirellula. The sequence goes on from CAJXTM010000153.1 coordinate 6,180, forward strand.
AAGCTTGGTGCTTTGGCCGCAACTTCAGTTGATTGGTCTCAACATACTGCAACCCGAAGAAACTCGATCGAGGCAAATCATTGACTTCAGGAAGAATTCAACCGTTGGCACAGTACTGCACATGGTACTGCTCGGGCTAATTTCTGCGTTTGCTACAACGATTGCGATTGAAGCGATCGCCGCATGGGATGGGGTGTCCATAGCTCCGGACAGCACGACAGCAGCCGGCTGTTTTGTGCTCGCAATCTGGATTTCGGCTCAGTCCCTTTGTTTGATTGCTCCGGCCGTGGGCGTGAGTTTCGCCGTGACTCGATTCATTCGCGCAGGCGTCTGGACGAATCGCATCACGATACTCACGGCCGTTTACATCTTCGTTCTCCCAGTTTTCTTAATCTGCGACAGCGTGGCATTTGGTTGGACTGGCCAGCGACTGTTTTCGCTCCTGTCTACAAATACATTCGCTCAATTACCTGCCCTCATTCCATTTGCAAGCAGCGGTTCTCTTGTAGTCTTAGCTGCGATCTCCGCTGGCTGTGTGCTCATTCCAGCGGTGTCTTGGATTGGCAGTTGTTGGTTAGTCGCGCGTATGCAGGGCTGGTCGTTAATAGCAGGGTCAATCGTTGCAGGCTCCGCGTATGTCAGTAGTCTCTTATTTGCTGTTTTTACATTGTCGGGTTTTTATCCAACTTTGTTCGAAGCGATGGAACATCGAGCCTGTGCACACCCGTTCTATGTATTCGGACTAATGCACACACCAAACACAGGACCTGAGATTGAGGTTGTACCAACCGAGATCGCAACTGCTGAAAGTTCCTCTGATGATAGTTATCAATCACGCCAACGACGTCTGCGGATAGCTCAGGCAACCTCCGCTCGACCGGCTCAGAAGCTACCCGACGTCGTAGTTGTAGTCATTGAGTCACTGCGACCTGAATTGATTCAAAGCAATGTCATGCCCAATCTTGCATCTTTGTCCAAGGAAGGCATTCATTGCAAGTATCATTTTTCAGGAGGCAACGCAACTAATCATGGAATGTTTTCTCTAATAACTGGCCTTGAACCCATTTGGTTTGACACCGCTCAACGATTTGATCCGGGCATGTACCGCTGGTTCAAAAGTCTTGGTTACGAGATCGGGTTTTTCGCGGGGGCTGATGACTGGGCGACATTTGAAATGGATGGATTCATTCGAAAAAAGCACTTTGACGAATTTGAGACCAGTTCCAGAAACGGAATTGCGAGCGATCGCCGCGCGGTCGATTTGGCATCGAGTTTTTTATCACGTGATTCCAACAGAACTCCTGAGACTCTGAATCGTGGACCTCGGTTAGCGATTGTCTATGTTTATGGAACTGTCTCTTATACACATCTGACGCTGCCGACGACTCCTTACGT
>CAJXTM010000154.1 GCA_913061385.1 uncultured Rhodopirellula sp.
CGGTCTCGTGGGCTCGGAGATGTGTATAAGAGACAGCCTCTGGTGGCTGCTTTTGAAACAGACTTCCACCGCACTATTCCGGCGGCACGCCGCGAATATGCGATCCCACGTCAATGGGCGGAAGAATTCCACATTCGAAAGTATGGATTTCACGGTGCCAGTCACCGCTACATCGCGACACGCGCCGCAACTTTATTGGGGCGGGAAGATGCGAGAGTCATTTCCTGTCATCTGGGAGGCAGTAGCAGTCTGACAGCTATTCATAATGGTGAAAGCGTGATGACCACGATGGGCATGACGCCTCAAACCGGTCTGCCACAAAACAACCGAGTTGGGGACTTTGACCCCTTTGCTTTGCCGCTCATTCTGGAACGTACCGGAATGTCATTGGAAGGAGCTCTTTCACACCTTGCCAGTCACGGCGGCTTACTAGGCTTGAGTGATAACAGCGGAGACATTCGTGATTTGGAATCTGCCGCAGCGGCAGGTGACGAAAAATCGCAACTGGCTTTGGATGTATTTATCCAGGAAATCCGTCGTCACATGGGTGGCATGATTGTCGCTTTAGGGGGTGTCGATGCAATCGTGTTCACAGGTGGCATTGGTGAAAAAGGTGCCGCAATTCGTGCCGGTGTTTGCGCCGGCTTGCAGGAACTCGGAATCGTGATGGACCCAGATGCTAACCATCTGGTTACAGGCGAGGTCACCATTCATGCTCCAGAGAGTCGAACCCAACTGTGGGTTATCCCAACCAACGAAGAAGTGATTGTCGCACGACAGTGCGTCGATCTGCTGAAATCGTGATTCAGAACCCCCCCTCAAAGCGGTCAGATTCATGTTCATAGCACGCGTAACCGGCTCGGTGGTCAGTACCCAAAAGGTCGATTCCATGACCGGCCACAAACTGTTGGTGGTCGAACCCTATCGACTGGAAAGTAAAGAGCGAAAATCCCTCGTCACAACGGGGCGAACTTTCATCGCTGTAGACACCCTTGGCGCCGGCGAAGACGACTTCGTTCTGATTGCCCAAGGCAGCAGTGCCCGCCTGACACCAGAAACCAAACAATTACCGATTGATGCGGTCATCATCGGAATCGTGGACAACGTTCATATCGATAAACATAACACCTACTGCCGAACTGAATCCTAGAGTTGACAAGTTCGCCAACCGGCGACAGACCAACCGATCATTGACGCGGATCATTATCCAAGACTAAATACCATGCAATTTGACGAAAACACCATTCGAAATGTCGTTGCCCAAGTGCTCGCAGAAGTCGGCCCCATGCCGCCGGTAAATGGCACATCATCGCAGACACCCGCTGGTGGACAGCATGGCGTCTTCTACGATGCCGACTCGGCGGTCAACGCAGCACGGGCTGCTTTTGAACAGTTCCGCGACTGTTCCCTGGAAGATCGCAAGAATGTGATCGAAATAATCCGTCGCATTTCTATCGAGCAGTGTGAGGAACTGGGTCTGATGGAGATGGCCGAAACGGGCATCGGTCGACCGGAACACAAAATTGCAAAGCTACGAACGCTGGGTGAACTGTCTCCAGGGGTCGAGTTCCTAGAAACCAAATGCTTCAGCGGTGACCATGGGCTGGCAGTGATTGAGCGTGCCCCGTTTGGTGTGATTGGCGCAATCACACCCGTCACACACAGTCTTCCCACAATCACTGGCAATGCTGTCAGCATGCTGGCAGGTGGAAACACGGTTGTCGTCAATCCACACCCCTCTGGAAAACAGGTCGCCGCCGAAGGAGTCAAACGGTTCAACGAGGCAATTTACCGCGAGCTCGGAATTGACAATCTGATTTGCGTTATCGCAGAACCGACGCTTGAATCGGCCGAAGCATTATTCAAACACCGTCAGGTTGCATTGATTTGTGTGACTGGCGGTCCAGCGGTTGGCCGCGCCGCGCTGAACAGCGGAAAGCGTGCCATTGTTGCGGGTCCCGGTAATCCACCAGTTGTCGTTGACGAAACTGCCGACCTCGACAACGCCGCACGCTGCATCATTCAAGGTGCTGCCTATGACAACAACCTGTTGTGTATCGCGGAAAAAGAAGTGTTTGTTGTCGAAAGCGTGTTTGACGACATGATGGCAGCCATGCGTCGTGCGGGGGCCGCCCAACTTTCGGCTGCTCAAATCGAAACATTGACCAGCAAGGCGATTGTTCAAATTGGCGAAGACCAGCATGATGCCGCATGCAAGGATTTCATTGGAAAAGACGCCACCGTTCTTGCCGAAGCTGCGGGAGCAAGTGTGCCGGGGAGCACTGAATTGGTATTTGGTGAAACTGACGAAAACCATCCCTTTGTCAGCGTTGAACAGATGATGCCATTCGTGCCCTTTGTTCGTGCCCGCGATGTGGATCACGCCATCGCTCTTGCCAAGCAATACGAACATGGCTTCCGTCATACGGCCATCATTCACTCCCGCAATGTTCGCAACATGACAAAGATGGGGCGTGAGCTTGACACGACCTTGTATGTGAAGAACGGCCCGTGCATGGCTGCCCTTGGCCTCGGTGGCGAAGGCTATCTGTCATTTTCCATCGCAGGGCCAACCGGCGAAGGCGTGACCACACCGAATACATTTACTCGGGAACGTCGATGCAGCATGATCGATGAACTCCGTGTTGTTTGAACCAAGGACTTAACGATGCAAACAGCACTCATCCTCGGCTCGACCCGCGCGACCGTAAAACATGAAAGTCTGGTGGGACAGCGAATGGTTGTCGTCCAACCCCTGATGTCGGACGAGACGCCTGATGGCCCACCTTTGATTGCCGTTGATGCTTTTGGAGCACGGCGTGGTGACCACGTCATGCTCACCAGCGATGGGCTCTATGCACGCGATGTTACCAATCACGAAAACACTCCAGTGAGGTGGAGCGTCATGGGGATTTTGGACTGATGAAGCGAACTCAGGAGAAACAGAACACTCGGGTCACACCGAACGATTCGGCAAAGATTGCCGAAATCGTGCGGCAGGTCATTGCCCGTCTCGAAGTCTCGCCTGAACGAAAAAGTTTAAAACACAAACCAGTGCCCCAAACACCAAGCAAACCGACTTCCGCAGCGGTAACCGAAAAGGTCATCACCAGCCGAACGATCCAAGATTTAAACCGTCTGACTGCACAGATCTTCGTATCGCCAACAGCAATCATTACGCCTTCGGCTCGCGATGACGCTCGCAGTCGTAAGATCCAAATACAACGCACTGTGCAACTACCCGATGGACAGCAACCAGATCAACAGACAATCGAAATCATCGATTATGCACAACCTGAGCGTGCCCAAGCCGTCAATCAGCAATTGGCTATGCGGGGCATCACCACTGGGGCCGCCAAAATCGTGCTCACTGAGACGCCTGCGAAAGAGGTGCACTTTCAGTGTTCAAGAAACAACGAGGTGGCTGTTATGATCGGTTCTTTCAACGACATCCAGCGTTTCTCAGCCGAGATCGCACCGACCGTATGGGTGCTGGACATGCAACGCCTTTCTTTGAGTGCCGCAGTCAATGCTGTGACACAGATCATCAAAACACGGAGAGTCGAGCGATGAAAATTGCACGCACCATCGGGACAGTCACACTGTCCCGATCCCATCCTTTGATGGAAGCAGCAAATCTGCGATGCGTCGAATTAGTCGACACAGCGGAACGGATTCATGAGCAACCTTTAGGTGGCGAAACGATCGTTGCCTGGGATCTATGTAGTACAGGCATCGGCGACTTGGTGGCGTTAGCCGAGGGCCCTGAGTCTGCACAACCGTTTCACCCCGACATTAAACCGCTGGACGCATCCATAGTCGCCCTGCTGGACCACATCGAACTAAATTGAAATCGTAGGCCGGGACCACCGGCATTCCAAGGTGCTGGCCACATTGGCCCAGCCTACAAACAACAGGATTAACGAAATGCAAAATCTTCACAAAATCAAACAGGACATCTGCGACATCGGTCGTCGCATTTACAATCGCCAATTTGCGGCAGCGAACGATGGAAACATCACTGTTCGAGTCAGCGAAAACGAAGTCCTTTGCACACCTACATTGCAATGCAAGGGCTTCCTCAAGCCGGATGACATCGCATTGGTTGACATGACTGGAAAGCAGCTTTCGGGCCGCAAAAAGCGATCAAGCGAAGCGTTGCTTCACTTGGAAATCTACCGCCAACGAGAAGATATCAAGAGCGTTGTTCACTGTCACCCACCGCATGCCACTGCATTTGCGATTGCCCGTGAGCCCATTCCACAGTGCGTTCTTCCAGAAGTGGAAGTATTCCTCGGTGACGTTCCAATCACAAAGTATGAAACCCCAGGCGGCCAGGAATTTGCTGACACGATCATCCCATTCGTGCATCGCACCAACATCATGATTCTGGCAAATCACGGAACGGTCAGTTATGGAGAGACAGTCGAGCAAGCCTATTGGTGGACAGAGATCCTTGATTCCTATTGCCGGATGCTGATGCTGGCCAAACAACTCGGAAATGTCTCTTTTCTGGGTGGTCAGAAGTCGCAGGAGTTACTCGACCTGAAAGACCAATGGGGCTACAAGGACCCTCGCAACACACCGGACTACGAAGACTGCGACATCTGCGCCAATGACATTTTCCGCGATTCATGGGCTGAGTCAGGCGTCGAGAGGAGAGCTTTCGCGGCTCCCCCAGCCTTGAAGCAAGCTGCCCCAACTGCTGCCCCAGCTGCTACCAGCAACGAAGAAGCATTAGTCAAAGCGATCACTGATGAAGTGATTCGCCAAATGCAGAAAAGCTGAACGTATTCGGCTGATTCATTCAGCTCGTTTTCAATCAATCCAAAAAACATACAACCAACCAATCAGTAATCCATGAAAGTTTCGATCATCGGTGGCGGTGGACTTGTCGGCTCATGTGCTGCCTTCGCTCTTCAGTGCGGAGGAATCGCTCGCGAAATCGCGTTACTGGATGTCAACCAGGAACTGGCCGTGGGTCAGGCCTTGGATCTACAGCACGGCAGCCCAAGTATTGCTGACCAGACAATCAGTGGCGGTGGCTACGATCACATCCCGAGTAGTGATGTGATCTGCATCACTGCAGGTCTGCGACGTAAACCGGATGAGTCACGGCTTGATCTGATCAACCGCAACACGGACCTATTCCTCCAGATCCTCAGCGACGTCAAAGCGGCGGGTCCAAAATCATCCGCAATCGTTGTCGTCGTCAGCAACCCTGTGGACATTCTGACCTACGTTGCAGCCCAGAAACTGGGTTTGCCCGTCGATCAAGTAATTGGTTTGGGAACGCAACTGGATACCATCCGTTTTTGCTCACTGATTGCCGAGCAACTGGGTGCTCCGCCAACACAAACCAAGGCACTGATTCTTGGAGAGCATGGAGACTCAATGGTACCGATCTGGAGCAGTGCGACGATCGCCGGGCTGCCCCTGGACAAGCAACCTGGATGGACCCCCGCCCTCGCCAATCAACTCTTCACCCGAACACGCGGTAGCGGTGCTGAAGTCATCAAACGCAAAGGTGGCGCCGGCTTTGCGGTTGGCATCGCGATTCAGGATGTGATTGAGTCAATTGCACTCGACCGCCGTCGAGTTCTACCAGTCAGCAGCGTGCAGTCAGGATGCTATGGTGTCCGTGACGTTGCCTTGTCTGTACCGACCGTGGTCGGTCGCAAGGGTGTGGTAGACCGGCAGGAAGTTGAGTTGTGGCCCAAAGAGATGCAAGGAATGCGAGCGAGTGGTGCCGCCCTTCGAAAAACCCTTGATGTCGTCCTCAAACGAATCGGTTAACCGACCTCACAAATAGGTCACCCCACCCCTAACGAACCAAAGGCCGTGAATTTAATTCACGGCCTTTGTTGCATGACATCTGTCACTTGGTTTCGATGATTTTTGAAGACGCGATCCCCGCAGCCGAAATCCGCTAACCAAAGCAAGGCTGGAACAAATCGAGAAGACGTTGCCGGAGCCAAGAGAGGAACTTTCTCTTTGCCGATCCCCAACGCAGTTTACATTGGGCGTTCGGCAACCATGACCACCTGAATGCGGTCAGTTACTTTACCAGCAGCAGGACCTCTGCCATCTGATCTACACCGCTGCTTGGAACTGCTTGGCGGTTCCCCATGCCCATGAACTCAAGTTTCTGAAGCGTCTCGGTCAACTGGGCCAACGAATCATCATCGCTCAGCAACTGCAGCGACGAACTCTCATGGCGAACCTTCGTTGGATCCTGTCTCACGGCATTGACGGCTCGCATGACAGGAGCATTCATCGCGAGGCTCATCCCGATTGATTTTACTCCTACCTCATCGGCGATCAGCCCAAGATACAACCGATCCAGATCCTTTGCGGGGGCTTGCATATAGACAACCGAGGCACCGTCCTCATTCTTGAGCGACGACTTCTCTATGGATCCCACAACCTCTTCAGATATTTTCTTTGTGCCTATCAATTTCAAGCCTGCCCGTTTCATGGCAGCGTTGAACGCATCGCGTTCCCTACCTTCGTCAGTAAGCTCCACATTAAAGACAACAATTGCTCCCAACGCAGCAACAGGCGGCTCAGGTTCTACCGTGCCAATGTCTGCTGAGGGGGAATCTAGCTGAGTGCCTAGATCCGGGTTCGTTGCAACCGACGTCACGCCTGGCTGCGGTGTTTGGCTTCCGCCCCCTGGCGGTTTCTCTACCATTGGCGATGGTGAAAGGGGTTCAACTAAGGTTTTGCCCGTTTGACTTGATGCAATCGAGGTGTTGATTGCAGGCTGCAGTTCGGTGCCTTGCGGCGTCACACGAACAGGCATTTCAGGTTTCACTTCAACGATCTGTGGATCAGGAACTCTGACCACTCCATCCTCATTTGGCCGCATCAAAACAACTGCGATTGCAATCGATGCAGCCAATCCAACCATGACCGCTGCGATTCGCCAAGTTGAAGATGTGGGTACTGGCGTCATGCTTGCCATGGGCTGCTGATCAAGTCGCATCAATGGATGGTCATCGGAGACGCCCTCTGCACGTGCCCGTACGACTGCTTTATCGATCACTCGATTGGCGAATCCCGTGTCCAGTCGAATATCGTTGTCAGCCAACGCAACGGCTTTCAATGCGGATCGCATTTGCTGCAGTTTCGCCAATTCTTCAGCGATCGAGGGCTCAGTCTTCAGGAGCGTCTCAACGCGAACGAGCTCATCAGACGTCAGAACTTCGTCCAGATAGCCGGTTAGCAGTTGGTCAATGATTGCTGGTGGGAGTGACATTTTGGTAAACCGTGTCGCCGCGATTCTCGGGCAAGCTCCATGGGAGACCCCAACTGCGTAAAACGTAGTACTGGGGCATAATAACTACAATCAGCCTCATCCGTTGCAGCTGACAGGAATTGGGATGCTACGGGGTCGCGCAAAGTTCCCAAAAGTGGCAAGAAACTACGTTTTGCTGGTCAAAACTGTCTTTTCCAAGCCAAATCCTGCCTCGAAACAACACTTTTTCTCGCACTCTTCAGCATTCCCAGCATGGATCCTGTCTCTTATACACATC
>CAJXTM010000155.1 GCA_913061385.1 uncultured Rhodopirellula sp.
GGAGTCGTCGGCAGCGTCAGATGTGTATAAGAGACAGACAACACGTGGCATGCCTGGAACAGTCACTGACTTGGTGTCGACCACATCTGATGCCTGCGGGACAGACTTCTGCGGAACGGGCTTGATGCTGGCAGCATCCTTAACGACTTCTTTGGATGCGATCTCATTGGTGGACTTCGCTGGTGCTGCCTTGACCGACTTCTCGCTCTCGGCAACATTCTTCTGAACTTTTTTGCGTGCAACGCGCGGCACAAGCTCATCCGCTTCAACGAGTTGTTTTTCTTCTTTCGGTACTGCCAGCGTTTTGGTCGGCGACGATGCAGTGCTTTGCTGCTTCAATGGTTGAAGAGTGCGACGATTACTACGTCGGCTACTTACAGTACTGGAAAAATTTCGCGCAACAGGAATGGGCTCGACGTCGCGAGGTGGCTGAGGCACAGCCAAGTTTGTAACAGACTCAGCGGAATCTACTAACGAAAGCTGACGCGTTGAAACTGGCTTGGCCGCATTAGTACGTGAACCGCCTCGAATGACTCTCATCCCCTCCTCCTGCGATCCAGCATCGGGATCACGAATTGGCCGAGGCTCTGCATCCCGACGCACAACCGATGCCGAGTGGTAGGGGATACCGTCCCAGTTAACAGGCTCCGATTTCGAATTTGGTCTCGAGCTGCTGGCGGTTTTCGTACTGGCGGTCGGATTGCTCTTTACCTTGCTGCTGTTCTTTACCTTGCTGCTAGCCGTTGACTTTGAAGAGTTCTTTTTCGTGCTGATTCCTAGCGAGAACAAAGGTCTGGCAGACCCTGTCCCTGAGCCGAGAGAACTCCCACCTTTCGATTGACCGGCAGTCTTCGATGCTGGATTGGAGCCATCTTTAACCGCGGCCGACTTTGAGTCTTTGCTGAACAGCACACCAAGCAACCCTTTTGAGTCACCGTTGGGCATATTCTTGTGCTGATGATTCGCATCGCCCTTGGGCTTTGAACCAGTCAGAACCTCAAGCAATCCCGGATGTGTCTTGCGGGGTTTTGGTTGCTTGCCAGCCACTTGCTGAATCACACCATGCTGAGAAGTACTGACTCCCAAAGCCTGTTGAATGCTTTGGCCCTTCACCACCTTGTGAACAGCTGGACTCCTCACCCCCGGTTGGGTGTTGGGAGCATCAGCTCGACAGAGTGAAAGAAAGGTAACAGCGGCCAAGGCCATTAGTGAAGCAGAGAAAAAATTTCTGCTTATTTTGACGCGGTCCATGCGTACATCTCGCGTTGAATGCGGAATCGGATTGTCTCATCGTGGAGAATCGGCATGTCCCAATGTTCCTGTTGAATAAATTTTGACGATTAGGCAGATTCCGAAAACAAATCCGGTCAGCAAGCTGGTTCCGGCCAGCTAAGATCTTCGCTCTCAGTTTGCCAAGCGACCAAATCAAAATCGAAGCGGGGCAAGTGGGTATTGCCGGTACTGGACGGTTAAGGACAATCAAAGCATTCAATGTGCTGTTCAGGGCCAAACATGCAGCACCTGGGTAAAACGTGAAACCCAGACAAAATCACGTGAAACACATTTTTGTGGAAATATAAAATGAGTAGGCGACAAAAAATTGAGGCGATGCTTAAGGACGATCCTACGGATATGTTCCTTCGGTACAGCCTGGCAATGGAACTGCGAACTGAGGGCGCGCACGAGAGCAGCCTTGCTCAACTCAATGAATTGATGAATGAGCAACCTGCCTGTGTTCCAGCTTTTTTCATGGCCGGCCAACAACTGGTTGATCTTGATCGTGTAGACGAGGCCCGGACGGCTCTCAGAGACGGCATTGAAGAGGCCCGAAAACAGGACGATTCCCATGCGGCTGCGGAAATGAGCGATTTTTTGACATCGCTGGGTGACTTGGGTGAGTTGTGATTCACCCCCAACCATTTTCCCTGTGTCCAGAATTCAGCTCTGCTGATCACTTCGTTCCGCCAACCGTGGGAAAGTTCGGCAGAATTTCAATCTCTTCAAATGAGTCTCAACATGGCTGCTGAACAATCGACGGCAATTGTGCTCAGAACCATTGAATTCAGCGAGACCAGCCTGATTGTCACGCTGTTGACTCGTGAGTTTGGTCGAGTCTCGGCAATGGCAAAAGGCGCTCGTCGCCCCAAAGGTCCGTTCGAAGGCGCGCTTGACCTACTAGCTGTTTGTCGTGTAGTCGTTCTAAGGAAGAGTTCTGATTCGCTGGATCTGCTGACCGAAGCCAAGCTTCACCGGCGGTTTCGCGGCGGCGAAAGATCACTCGAACGTGTTTATGGCGGCTACTACATCGCAGAGATGTTGCGACTGCTAACAGACGACCATGACCCCCATCCAGACGTGTACGACCTGACAATTCGAACCTTGCAGCAAATTGATGGCTTTGGAGAAGTTGCTTCTTCATTGACCTATTTTGATGCGCAGATTCTGAGGATGCTTGGGCATTCCCCGGGAACAGATCGCTGCACGGATTGCGGAAATGAAGTCGAAGAGACCAGCAGGATTGCATTTTCCTTATCGAGCGGAGGAATCGTTTGCAATCAATGCAGGAGCAGACAACGTCAAACCATTTCGGTGCGTGGAAGAGTGATCAAAGAAATCAAACGATTGCAATCTGCTGATTCAGGCCTGCCGACAAATGTTCCAGCAGAGTTGTACGGCGAGCTTCGCGCCATTTTGAACCGATACATCCAAACAGTGGTTGGTAGCGTACCCCGCATGCAACCATTTCTACCCTCCGTGACGAGAACGGAAACAAACGCATGACGCGACAAAATCAACGGATTGATTTTACAAATACCAATGCATACTTCAGCCCCCCGTGGCTGTTTGTGTGTGTTCTTGCAGCGGGCATCTGCTGGACAGGAGGATGCCGCACTCTGCTTGGAAAGAAGGGAGCAGTGACACCCGAGAGTGCTTCGCCGGGGGACCCTGTCTCTCAAGCCGACCGAGTGGCTGACGATAAGATAAACAGCCCCATTGCTCAGGTTTCGGCAGAGTCGCCACTAACGTCGGCTCCAACACTCACTGCCCAGCCAGACAGTCCGTCCCTCAATGACCAGGTGACGGAAACCACCAAGCAAGTATTGAACATGGTGACAGGTCGGGAGCAGGAGGACAGCATACGTGCGAAGGAACTCTACGGTGAAGCCGACATTCTGTTCCGAAGCGCAAGTTCACAAGCAGAAGGCGAGCGGTTCGATGGTTTCCTTGAAGCAGCAGAACTTTTCGAGGGTGCAGCTGAGGCCGCACCAAGAACCGCATTGGAACAAGACGCACTCTTCATGCAGGCTGAAAGTCTATTTTTTGCAGAAGACTACCGTTCTGCGACAGAAATCTACCAGACCCTTCAAAAGCGGTTCCCGCGGAATCGCCACATTGACCGAGTTGCTGCACGCCTTTTCTCGATCAGTGATTATTGGATCAATCGGGGTGTCAGTGAGAATGATTCGTGGATGAACTTCAGCTTCACAGATGACAAACGCCCTATCTACGACATGGACGGCCACGCGATTCGAGTCTTAGATCAGATTCGTTTTGATGATCCGACAGGACGGCTTGCGGACGACGCCACCATGCGGGCAGCTAGCGAATACTTGCGGCAGCAGAAGTATGCCGAAGCAGATGAATTCCTAACTGACCTGCGAGAGACCTTTCCGGATAGCGAGCACCTGTTTCTGGCGCACATGCTCGGCATTCAGTGCAAACTGGAACTGTACGCTGGACCAGCGTATAGCGGGCTTGTGCTCGAGGACGCTGAAAAACTCGTACAGCAAACAAGAGATCGATTTCCCGAGAAAATGCAGGATCAAAACAACAGCGAGTCTGTTGCGAAGGCTGCAGCAGAAATCGCATATCACCGCGCTGGGCGGTATGCCTTCCGAGCCAAGTACCGCGAACGCCAAGAAAAATATGGAGCAGCTCGTGTCTACTACAACTTGCTGCTGCAAGAATTTCCAAATACACCCCAAGCCGAAACTGCTCGAGTACGTTTGGCTGCTATTGAGAAATACCCTGACGTTCCGAAGCAGAGACTCAGTTGGTTACAAAAGGTTTTTCCCGACCAAAAGAGAACCACCCCGCTTGAAACAACACAGCCATCCACGGATCAGCCTGAGACCAAACTTCGATGAGAGCTGCAGTCTCAAATTTCCCGAATTCCCATCAAGCAGTACTCTCGTCGCTGCTGATCGTGGCAGCAATCGCCCTGCTTCCTGCGGGTTGCGTGACATACCGCTTTGGATCGGCGTCAATCTTTCGCACTGGCATTCGCACCATTCATGTACCAATCGTGCGGAACGACACGTTCCGGCATGATCTTGGAATCAGACTGACCGAAGCGATCACGAATGAAATCGAAAATCGCACACCCTACAAAGTCACCGGCGATCCCAATGCTGACAGTACGCTAACTTGCAGAGTGACTCACCAAACGAAGCAGGTGCTTTCAGAAGCAGATACGGACGACCCTCGCGCGATCAATGCAGTCATCACCATCAAGTCCAATTGGGTCAGCAGAGAAGGCGAGTTGCTAATGCAAAACAGCGTCGTGCCAAGTGATGAAATCAGTATCAACTTCGCACAGGAAAGCCGATTCGTACCGGAGGCTGGCCAATCAGTTGGCGTCGCGACCCAAGCTACGATCGAGCAACTTGCCAAAGCCATTGTGTCACAAATGGAGCTGCGATGGTGAGCACGATTTGGCACTTGGGGAAGCGACAACTGACCTTGCCGCGGCAACCGCTGGTGATGGGAATCCTCAATGTTACCCCAGATAGCTTTTCTGATGGAGGGAAACACCTCACTCCTCAAGTTGCGATCGCTACCGCGATACAAATGCAACATGATGGTGCGGATATCATCGACATTGGAGGCGAAAGCACACGTCCTTACAGCGACTCGGTGGGAGCAAGCGAGGAAATCGACCGGGTGCTTCCCGTCATTGAAGGACTCACGCATGAGCTCACGATTCCGATCAGTATCGATACCAGCAAAGCTCAAGTTGCAGATCTTGCACTCAAGGCTGGAGCTGAAATACTGAACGATGTGACAGGGCTAGAAGGCGATCCCGAAATGATCAACATCGCCACGAACTGCGATGCTGGATTGTGCTTGATGCACATGCAAGGAAACCCTCAAAACATGCAGGACAATCCTGTGTATGACGATGTCGTCAGCGAAATCATAGACTACCTGATTGCGAGGCGAGATTTCTGTCTGGCTGCCGGTGTCGATCAACGTCGTCTCTGCCTTGATCCTGGAATTGGATTCGGCAAAACGCATGAACACAATTTGATGTTAATCAAGAACGCTGAACGATTCCAAGAAACAGGATGTCCAATTCTTATTGGCCACTCGCGAAAAGGCTTCATCGGAAAAATCCTAGGTGACAAATCAGCAGATCGCGCCGCGGGTACTCTGGGTGTTTCATTGGCGATGGCCGCGGCAGGTGCACAGGTGCTCCGTGTTCACGACGTGAAGCCAACCGTCGACGGGCTACGACTGTTCAATGCAGCGGGCGGACTCAAGTGAGTGTGGCTGCACAGGCAAAGCGGTCGAACCCGGAATAACCATCGCGTGAAGATGCGGACACTATTCGGCTTATTAACTCGGTGTACCGCATAGTGCATACAAGTGGTGCTCAGCTTGCTCAAAATCCGGCCAGTCAGGAAGTCGTATGCGCGCCGAATCTGAATGATGCCTGAAGCCGGTTCATTGCAAAGCAATCGGCTCGGTTGGCGGTGAATTGAACCGAAAACAGACCGAGAGGCCTCCAGATCCCAGCGGAGTGTCACCCAGACCCAGTCAATTCTTTCATTCCGAACGGACCCAGCGCGTTCAGCAGAGTCCGAATGGAAGAATGTGTTTCTGATCTTGTTAGCGGGAACCGCTTGATGAACCAGAATTCACGCGGCGATCAAGGTCGCAACTCTGGTCCTTGGCAGCTTCTGCTGCCGAAGTCTGCGCGGATAACCCCAGAACCAACGTCTGCTTGACGCCGTGAACTGACTCGATGGTGAAAGTCATCGTATTCATACTAGGTGCTCGTTTTGCAGGCAACTACGAGATGCAAAAGTGATTCTTGTAAACTCGACAATTAGTGATCGTGCCGAGATACCAACTGACGTCTGCATTGATAACATCGTCGACCCGGGTTCATTTGCAACGATTATTTCGATCATTATTCGTCGAAATCATGAGATTGCGAATGCTCCACCAAAGAGTGCCCCAATCACCTATAACTAGAACGCCAACCGAATCTGTTTCGCGAGGCGAGCGTTTTCTCCATGCCGGCCTCGGAGAAGCAAGTCTCATGCCAACGCCATTGACGGGAGAAACCCAATGATGAAATCGTTCGCCTACATCTTTCTGTCCGCTATTTTCCTAACCTCGCTTTCGTGCTGTGGACTACCCGCAGCATCCGCGGAGGAAACAACGAATCGCATGGTGAAAAACATTGAAGGCTGGCAGGTCTCAGTGGATCCTGAAATCCTGACTGCGGAAAATGCAGAAATTGGAAAGGAAGCACTGAAGGCACTCGCAAATCATCTGCAGAGAGTGAAATACATCGTTCCAGAGAATCGAGTAAAGCAACTACAGACCCTCCGGATTTGGATCGACTGGGATCACAAACTAGGAAACATGCAATATCACCCGAGCCGGGGATGGCTGGAAAAGAATGGGCATGACCCGAACCTGACTAGGCATGTTCATGTCCCGCGCGCTAAGCAACTGCTGTCAAGATCACAGTGGGCCAAGCATCCCTATGTGATCCTGCACGAACTGGCTCATGCATACCACGACCAGATTATCGGATTCGAGCAGCCACAGGTCATTGCGGATTTTGAGGCAGCCAGAAATGCTGGCCTGTACAAAGAAGTGTTACTTTTCACGGGTCAGAAAGTAAAACACTACGCACTGACGAATCACAAAGAGTATTTTGCAGAATCGACAGAGGCCTATTTTGGCATGAACGACTTTTACCCTTTCGTTCGGGCTGAACTAAAAGAATATGACCCGAGAACACATCAATTGATGGAAGATATCTGGGGAAAAATCCGCTGAATCGTTTAATGGAATTCCGGGAGTGAATGAACTGCTATTCACTCATGACGTACTCAGTTATCTGTATTATTTTCTGTCACATGTGACCAATCATTCCGACCAAGCCAAATCGTGCTCATGCAAATTGACTTCGTCATTACCGAATTATTCTTAGGTGGCGCGGAGCGTTGCTTGACGGAACTGGCAATCGGAATGGCTGATGCCGGAGATAAAGTCAGGGTATTTTCAATTGGCAGCCTGCCCACCGATGAACGTGGTTTGCTGGTCGATAGCTTGAAGGATGCTGGGATCGAAGTTTCATCTGGCGAAGCGAACACGAGCCTTCAGTTCATTACTGCTTACCGCCAATTACGAAAGTGGCTTTCCGAGTCCAATGCTGACATTTGTCAGACATTCCTGCATCTGTCTCTTATACACATCTCCGAGCCCACGAGACCGAGGCTGATCTC
>CAJXTM010000156.1 GCA_913061385.1 uncultured Rhodopirellula sp.
CGAGATCAGCCTCGGTCTCGTGGGCTCGGAGATGTGTATAAGAGACAGACCCTGTGAATCCTTTAAAGTCTCGTAGGCGAGACAGGTGGCTCCTGACTCAATCATCGCCTCGGTCAATTCACGACTAGCCGCAAAATGAAAATAGGTAAAAAGCATTTGCCCCTTGCGAATGAGTTTAAATTCGGAAGCCTGAGGTTCTTTTACTTTGATGACCAGTTCCGCTCGTCCAAAAATCTCATCGGCATCACTTACCAATTCCGCTCCCGCCCTCAAGTAGTCGTGGTCCGCGATCCCGGAACCAAGCCCTGCTCCTGCTTGCACCAGCACCTGATGCCCCCGCCCAACCAAGTCCTCTACGCCGAACGGCAGCATTGCGACTCGGTACTCATCTGTCTTGATCTCTGTTGGAACACCGACAATCATTCACGACACCATTCAGTTCGAGTACTAATCAACATGTATCAGCGATTGTCGGCAAACGGCCTTGCTTTGCATGACAACTTCTCCAACATCATCGTTAATCGCTCTTGCAACTTTTCCATCAACGGATCGACTTGACCTCGTGGTGCTTTCTCAGCGGGAACAACGATCGCTTCATCAATTTGAATCACGACACGCAGCGGTACACCACTGTCTGCCTTTCCCAAGATCGATTCCTGGATTCGCTGAATGGTTTCCACAATTCTTGTATCTGTAACTTGTTCATTGTCGAGGTAGGACTCCGGATAGGAGATCATTTCCTGAACCATATCAACCGCCATCACATCCTGCCGAAGATGGGTTTCTGAGTCCGCATCCATGACCTCATCATGCCGGAAGAATTGAGTTGAAATCTCTGTGCGAATCGCTCTCACACGTTCGCGAACATTTTCCTGGTCTGACTGCATTCCCAACTTTGACTCGATACGTTTAAGAATACTGACGATCATAGCATCGCGTCTCTGAGTCATCGTCCCCGAACCTGTCTCGCCAAGATATTGCACTTCACGCAAGACGAACGCACCTTTCACAAGCCTTCGTGTTCTCTCAACCAGCGATAACTCCGGTGGTATTTTCCAGCCAAAGCCCTGCTCCATGACGGACAATTGCTTGTGAGCCCAATGATGGATATCTCCGGTGCAAAGATACTTGATCGCAATTGGATGAATCACAACTTTACCATTCAACTTTTTCTGGCGTCTTCGAGCCGCCGCTCGTGCGATGAAGGATAATCCATCAAGCAAAGGCTTTAGTACATCATTGCTGCGGTTTGTCGTTCCCTCAGGAAATAACACCAACGGTCTTTCGGCAGTTGCCAGAATTCCAATCGCGGTATCAAGAGCTTGGCGATCGACTCCTTCACGATGAATGCTGAATCCACCCATTTTCGGAATCGCAAACCCATCAAAGCGACTTTTGTTGAACAAATGCCAAGATGCCATCGCGTAGACGTTTGTATTCAACACCCGTGCCGGCCACACCAGCACAAGAGGATCGGCATAGCGGCAGTGATTGGGTGCCAGCAGAATACCATCACCACGTTCCAGCGACTCTTCCAGATGACTTAGTCCAAGACAGTCATATGAAACGACTCCCTCTTTGCGTTTTAGATACCAATCGACCAGCCGCAACTTCTGAATAAAGAAGGCCCACACCGAACCGCGGTGGGGCGGGACGAACTGGTATGGCCGGTCAAAAACGACAGTCATTGGCGATTCGCCTGCTTTCTACGCTGCTCGCAAGAACATCCAATCACCTAGTGATTTCCGCCAGCAGGTAACCAATGAACAGTGACCCCACGATGCAGGCAATCAGCAATGCAACCGTCAACAAGGGATCGATCCCCTTAGAACGGCCACTCGAACCACGTCCGCTACTGCTTGCAGTCTTGACATTGCTGCCAAGCTGCGAGTCGGCAATCCCAACATCCGATGCACCTGACTTCGAAACTGGTCGAGGCTTATCAGGCTTGGATTGTTTTTCGCCTACATGGGAATTCGGCCGATAACCAGACTCTGACTGCAAATCGAGAAAACTTCCACCAACAAGATCAGGCCGTGGTTTCACATCCACCAAGCGTCCACTATCGCTGGCGCTCAACCCTTTCTTTCGAACCAACGCAGATCGATTATTGGCTAGCGTATCATCATTTTTGTTACTGATCGTATCGCCATAACGGGATGAAGAGTCATCGTCATCAAGCGAAATCGAAGAGGATTCATCGGTATCAAACTCCGGCATATCGCCCAGTCCGGCAATTACCTTCGTCCCTTTGGGCACCTTACTTGTAAATTTCTCAAGTACCTCTGCAACATCAGCAGCAGATTGATAACGGTAGCGAGGATCCTTCTGGATCATTTTCACGCAAATACCCTCCAACTCACCCGGGCAATCGGGTCTCAGTTGCCTGATTGCAGTTGGCATTTCGGTTTGATGCTTGGCAATCCGCTGGGCCAAAGTTCCGTCACTGAATGGTGGCTTTCCGGTCAACAGGAAGTACATGGTGCAACCAAGACCATAGATATCAGCACGATGATCAACCTCGTGACTGTTCAATGCCTGTTCCGGTGCAAGATAATCTGCAGTGCCGAGAACATTCTCGTTATTCGCAACCGTCAATGACTCATCATCAGTAGCGGTGACGAGCGCAAGCCCCATGTCGAGCAAGCGGACGACACCATCGACATCGATGAGCAAATTGGCGGGTTTCACATCACGGTGAATGACTCCCTTGTCATGGGCGTGCGACAATCCTCGAGCACCCTGTGCCATCAGGTCAGCCACTGTCGAAGGATCAACAGCGCCATCCCGTTTGACCAACTGCTGTAGATCCAAGCCATCGACATATTCCATAACGATGTAATGCACATCGTCTTCGTTATCAATGTCGTAGGCTAAGACAATATTCGGATGATTGAGCGACGCAATCGCTTTGGCTTCAAGCATGAATCGAGCCAAGTAGGTTGCATCATTCACTCGACTTTTGGGCAGCACTTTGATGGCACGTTTATCGCCCATCTTGATATGCTCGCCGAGATAGACACTGCTCATACCGCCAGTGCCAATGTGCCCCAGCAACTTATACTTGCCGAGAAAGAAGCCCTTGTATTTACCAGCGAGCAACTTCTCTACATGCCATTCGGTCAGCAGCTCCTCTTTGACGAAGAGCGTAGCGAGCTTCTTCGGACTCGCAGGGAGCCCTCCATCGAGCTTTTTGCGTACTTTCTCTACCAAGCGATCCGAGGCTTTCGAATCGACAATGCCGCTCTTGGCGACCATTTGTAGGAAGCGTTCTGATGTCAGCTTTTGCGTCATGGACTACCGGCCGTAACCCCATGGAGTTCGGTATAACGAAGTGAGAAGATAACAAGTTTCGTTAAGCTGGTTAAGCGACGAGACGTGAACTTAAAGTACTTTGGTTAGAACACGCGGGTTCCCTGCATATTATCCGCAGGACTTTAACGCCTTTTCCTCTACTGTAATTCTAGCATAGGTGTGGTGCGACGATATTTCCTGTCTTGTTGCCTAGTCAGCTCTACTCAAACGACGGATATACCGGTTAGCATCAGAAATGCAGGGTTCCGCAGTGCCCCATTCTGCTCACCTGACATTCTGACATTTCACCTGACTCCCAAAATCACCAAATTCCCTTGCTCAATCAGCCAAATCACCCAGTCACGCTTGGAATCATGACAAAATACTGGGTGCCCGGTAGAGTCAAAACCCGTTTGGGGAAAACGATTGGCATGCATGCGGCAGCAGAGGTGCATCAGCTTTTTATCTCAAAACTGTGTGACTCGCTGTCCACAGCAGCAGATCAGCGATGCCTGTGCATTACCCCACGAGAAAATCTGCCATGCGTGAAGCTAGTACTGGAAGAATGGCAGTTATCGGGAGAATGGCGTGTCGTTCCCCAAGTAGAGGGTGACCTGGGAGCCAGAATGAGCGACTGGTTCCGGCAACATTTGGAAACCAGTGGCGATAACTCTGCCATTCTCGTCGGGGGAGATTGCCCACTTTTGGCTAAACACGACATTACGCAAGCAGCCGATTCGCTGCGTCAATTTGACGTTGTTCTGGGTCCTGCTGTCGATGGCGGCTATTATTTGATCGGAATCTCCGGTCCATGGCGGCCCGAATTAGAAACAATCTTTCAGCAAATCCCATGGAGTAGCGACGAAGTGCTCTCAATCACTCGGCAGAAACTGGTGCAAGCAAATCTTACATTTTCTGAGTTGACGACTCGTGAAGACATCGATACTGAGCGGGAACTTGTTCATCTCTTGCAATCTCAGGCAAAGAATAAACGGCCAGCTGGGCACGAGCACGAAAAGTTCTTTTTGACGCTGAATTCCATTCTGAAAAAATCGACATTTTCCTATGGGGTCAACGAATGAACAGAACCGTCACGGTGGTGGGTGGAGGTGCAATTGGCCTTAGCACCGCATGGGAGCTATCTCAACGCGGGTTTACTGTCACAGTCGTCGATAAGAACGTGACTGGCAGAGGCACATCGTGGGCCGGTGCAGGTATTTTGCCACCAGCCAATCTCAAACATTCCTTTGATCCGATCGATCGCCTGCGTGGTTTAAGCCACGAGTTGTTTCCTCATTGGGCTGAAAAGCTGAAAGTAGACACTGGGATCGATCCGGGATTAATCCATTGCGGTGGTCTCTACCTAGCAGAATCAGCCGGTGAAATTGCCGCCATGTCCGGGATGGCCGAGTATTGGCACGAGATGGAGATCGAGTGCAACCAGCTCACCTCAGACGAAATCATTGGCCGCGAATCAGCACTGGCAAGTTGGTGGCATGAGACGAACAACGCCGCTGCGTGGTACGTTCCAGATGAATATCAGTTGCGCTCGCCTTGGTACTTGCGGGCTCTTGCCTCCGCCTGCAGAAAATCGGGGGTGAGTTTTCTTGAAAATACAGACGTGACAGATATCCGTTGTCTCAATGGACACGCTGAGATGCAGTACGACGGCAATTGGCAGACAACCGACGGTATCGTTCTTACGACCGGTGTTTGGACAGGCCAGATCGCAGCGACACTCGAGCTCGAATTGAGCATTGTCCCGATTCGTGGGCAAATGCTGCTGCTCAAAACAGCGACTCCCCTGGTTCACAGCATCATCAACATGGGGCAACGATATATTCTCGCCCGTGAAGATGGTCACACTTTGATTGGCTCAAATGAGGAAGAAAGCGGATTCGAACTGGGAACCACAGATTCAGTGCTTCAGTCTTTGCTGAATTTCGCAACACATCTGTTACCAGAGTTGGAATCAGCCGAACAGGTAAGATCGTGGTCCGGATTGCGTCCGATGACGTTCGACGGATTTCCTATGATTGGGCGTGTACCCGGCATCGAGAATCTTTATGTTGCAGCGGGTCATCACCGCAGTGGCTTGCACCTTTCACCGGGTACTGCGGTACTAATCGCAGATATGCTCAGTGAAATGACGCCCCGTATCCCGATTGACGCTTTCCAGATTCGAAAACAACAGCGCAACACCCCCGCTCGATCATACAACACGCCATGAACAACTCCTCAAATACAGACAGGTCCTCGAATATAGAGAAGGAATTAACGCTGGATCCCCCTGGCTCCATCGCGATTGTGGGTGCTGGCACTCACGGCATTGAAGCTGGTTTGTACGGCCGGTTCCTTGGCTATGACGTGACGATTTTGGAGCGGGGCGCGATTGGAAATAACATGCGTGGCGAAAGTGACTCAGATTTAGTGGTACTACCCGATCAATGCCTTTCACCCCTCGCTTTGTCTGCTGTTGCCGCCCAGCATGCAGCCGAAAATCCCAGTAGCGGCCCGTTGGTGCATCCAACCACAGTACCAGCTTGGATCGAGGAAGGTCTGATTCCGTTGTCGCAATCAGATTTGTTACGTGGCCGTGTCAGAACAGACCACCTCGTTACCAAAATCGATGCAGTCGCGATTGAGCTGGAGAATGAATCCGAAGATTCATCTGATTACCCAGCTGATTTCCAGGTTCATTTCACGGATTCAGCAGGAGTGGGGAACACATTGCGGGTTGAGGCGGTGATGATTGCTACCGGCAGCGACTGCGACATTGAATTCGGGTTTCCAGTGCCATGTCCTTACCTCTATCAAATCGAATCAACCTCGCATCACGACGCTACCGGCCTGCTTGCCGGCCGACGTCAAATTGTTGAACTCTATTCCCAATTGGCCGGCCGAGACGATCTCGATTTGTACCGGCCGCCGAGAGTGTGAATGCTGACGGTTGTAACGATCCTGTCAACTGTGTTTGTCAGGTCACACCGGTAAGCCAGCGTTTCTTTTCGGCATATCGCGATTCTGCGGTCAATGTGTCCTAGCATTACGTGACGAAGGTCTGAGTAGTCCACCCGGGCTTCTCTACCAACGTCGTGCGTATCCGCCGCATAGGGCTGTCGCCCTTGTTCATTGGCATCCACGCAGCCCGGGGTAACTTCATGATCAAACTGACTCGACTCGACGGCGAACTATTTGTACTTAACGCAGATTTGATTCGCTACATCGAACGCCGACCTGACACTTTTATCACGCTCGTCAGCGGTGAACGCATCGTCGTTGGTGAAACCATGGAAGTGGTGATTGAACGTGCTGTGAAGTACCAACAACAAAAGCATTTCATGCCCATGCCGACCGCGAGCTTCACCACAGCCACGGCTCCTACGCCCGTCACGAATTGATCAGCACAGACAAAAAAACATGGACATTGCTAGTATTGTCGGCCTGCTTTTAGCGGCCGGCCTGATTATCGCCTCCATCATGCTGGGTGAAGCTCCCTTCACCGCCTTCTTGGATCTTCCGTCCATGTTGGTGGTGTTCGGTGGAGCGGTTGCCGCAGCCATGATTTGCTTTCCGCTTCAAAGCATGCTGAAAGCCCCCATGGTCGCACTCAAAGTGTTGATCAACAAAAATGAAGATCGGATTGGACTGATCAAACAGATTGTCGAACTTGCAGAAACCGCCCGCCGCGATGGACTTCTCGCATTGGAGTCGAAGGTACTCGAAATTGATAACCCTCTGGTTCAAACCGGTATTCAAATGGCCGTCGACGGAAGCACGCCTGATGTCGTCGAAGAAGTACTGAGAACAGAGGTCG
Organism: uncultured Rhodopirellula sp.; assembly: GCA_913061385.1. Classification (GTDB taxonomy): domain Bacteria; phylum Planctomycetota; class Planctomycetia; order Pirellulales; family Pirellulaceae; genus Rubripirellula. The sequence goes on from CAJXTM010000156.1 coordinate 7,112, forward strand.
AGGCTATTGCCAGTCGCCATCGCGAAGGCAAAAACATCATGGACCAACTGGGCAGGTTTGCACCCGCCTACGGGATGATCGGAACTCTACTCGGATTGATCATGATGCTTCAGGACATGAGCGATCCATCTGGAATCGGTAAAGGGATGGCGGTTGCTCTGATCACGACTCTGTACGGTGCCATCATAGCGAACGTATTCTTCAGCCCTTTTGCAGAAAAACTAGGACTGATGAGCCGCAACGAAATGGTCAGCTTCGAGATCGCTATCCGCGGAGTCATGGCAATTCAATCTGGTGAAAGTCCTCGTGCCATTGATCAAAAGCTGCGTACATTTCTGCCTCCAAAACAACGAGATCTGGAGTAGCTCTGTCTCTTATACACATCTGACGCTGCCGACGACTCCTTACGTGTAGAT
>CAJXTM010000157.1 GCA_913061385.1 uncultured Rhodopirellula sp.
CCTCGGACATCCGCGAACGGAGCGTTTCGAGATCTTTGTGGGTCGCGATTGACTTGGCGAGTTCGGTTTCAGTTGTTTCCAATTCCCACGATAGCTCTCGCCAATCAGCCCATGCCATCTGTGTACGCAGCGTTTTCATGCGATCGTTCGCCTGGCGATAACGCTCTGCTTTTCCAGCCTGACTGCGGATGTTCTTCAGACGCGCGGCAACCTCGTCGACAATATCGCCCAGGCGAGTCAAATTGGACTGTACGCGGTTCAAGCGACGTTCGGCTTCGGTCTTCTTGGCCTTGAATCGGCTGATACCGGCTGCTTCTTCGAAGATGGCGCGACGATCTTTCGCATTCGCTTGCAGCATTCGGTCGACTTTGCCCTGCTCGATCAGGCTGTAAGCATCAATGCCAATGCCGGTGCCGCGAATCAGGTTTCGAACGTCCTTCAAACGGACCGGCTGGTTGTTGATCAGGTACTCACCCTCTCCGCTGCGATAAACGCGGCGAGTCACGTGAACCTCAGGAGCATCCACGCCCAGAGTTCCATCCTGATTGTCAAACACGATCGTCGCCTCGGCACTGCCAGCAGGACCTCGGGTCTGAGATCCTTTGAAGATCACATCAGACATGTCTTTGCCGCGGAGACTTTTCGCGCTTTGCGAGCCGAGCACCCACTTGATGGCGTCCACAATATTAGACTTTCCAGACCCGTTGGGGCCGACCACCACAGTGATCCCATCAGGAAAGTCGAATCGCGTGCGATCCGCAAAACTTTTGAAACCAGCCAGCTCGAGTGCTTTCAGCATGCGACAGGTCTGCGGAACAGTTCCAAATTGTGCGTAAATAACGTGTTTTCGAACGACAACTCAGAGTAAATGAAAGGCCGCGTTGAGGCTAGTTCTGTTTTCTGTTACGCCCGCTTTCTGATTGGTTTTGCCGTTTGGCCAAGGGTTACAGCTCATCTGGTGGACCCCGCTTGCCTAGTCCTCCCCGTTTGATGGAGGATCTCTCGGCGTTTGAGTTCGGTGACATCAAGCCGAATCGCAGTAACTGGGATTGCTAGCATAGCTGCTTGGTCAGGATCTTGGTGATTGATCAGGCTTAGGATACAGCCCCGCATTGAGCGAGGCCGAGCGGGCTGGAAGTAGAGCTTTGGGGCCGTTTGTTTCTTGGCGTTGAAAAGCAGATGTGATCGTGATCACCCTAGCCGTTGGTGTCAGATGTTGATTTTGGCGAGGCTGGATTTGTGAACCGGTTTAAGTGAGAAGATACGCCCGGTGTGGTGCTGGCAGTCACTTAATGACAGTCACTCAGTTGCATGGTGTTGGTTTTGGTGTTGGTTGCGTTGTGCCTGCGGGAAGAAATTTGGCATGAGCTTGAAACGGTTTGGTTCGATGACGCCCTTCCAGCATCGTGATATAATTAACGTTTTAAAAGTTGTCTGCTTGAACCGGAGCGGGGCTTGAGCGGATCGAAGTTGGAACTCCGTTTTGGTCTGCAAGTGGGCATTGCAGATCTCAGACAAGCGAACTTCTCACTCCCTCTTAAACCTGCATTATGTCGTCAAGTGAAGTGCCTCCGGCCGGAAACGAACACGCAGTTGATAGTGTGTCCGCTGATGATAATGCAAGGGATGGCAATGGAGCTGAGGAAAACACCGCTGAGCCATTGCGTAGCGTGCATACGTCGAATCTTCCCGAGATTCTTGAGCACCTTGGTTGTTCCATTATGGTCACCACTTATCAGGCTGGCCGGCTTGTGATGTTGCGGGCGCAAAACGGGATCTTAAACACGCATTTTCGATCATTTGACAAACCAATGGGGCTCGCTGTTTCTGACAACCGACTAGCTGTGGGAGCTGCCAACAGCATTTGGGAGTTTCATAATCTGCCTGCGGTGGGTGAAAAGCTGAATCTGGATTCTGATGCACCGTTGACGATGCGGCATGACGCATGTTTTTTGCCTCGGGTGACTCATTGGACTGGTGATATTCAGATCCACGAGATGGCTTGGGTGGGGCAGGGGACCGAGGCTGAGTTGTGGTTTGTCAACACACGCTTTTCTTGCCTTTGCAAACGAAGCGGTCTTTACAACTTTCAACCGATATGGCGTCCATCGTTCATCAAAAATTTCATGCCCGGCGACTGTTGTCATCTTAATGGGTTGGGTCTGCGGGACGGTTCGCCGAGGTACGTGACTGCATTGGGTGAGACTACAGCGGCCCGTGGTTGGCGAGAAAATAAGAAGGATGGTGGCATTTTGATGGATGTCGAATCCGGTGAGGTGATAACACGGGGTTTATCAATGCCGCATTCACCTCGTTGGTATCAAGGGCGGTTATGGGTGCTGGAATCGGGACGTGGCGGGTTGGGATATATCGACAATGAAACGGGCAAGTATGTTCAGGTGATCGCATTACCAGGGTTCACGAGGGGCTTAGCTTTTTGTGGTCCACTTGCTTTCATTGGTTTGTCTCAGGTCCGTGAGACGGCGGTTTTTGGCGGAGTTCCCATTGCGGAAAAACAGCTCGAGGAACGGACTTGCGGTGTCTGGATTGTTAATTTGGAAACTGCGACGACGGTCGCGTTTGTTAAGTTTGAGGATGCGGTGCAGGAAATCTTCGCGGTGGAGGTGATTCCCCATCGCTTTCCGGAATTGGTGAATGAAGAAAAAGACTTGCTTGATGGTTCATTTGAATTGCCCGACCATGTGTTGGCAGGGGTGCCACCCAAAATGCGTTCCAGTGAGTGATTGACACCGTTCCGTTTCGCATCAGACTGACTCGAATTATTTGTTTGACCAACCGTTCTAAATCATTGAAACCATGACACGTCTGTTTGCCGGTACACCTTTTGACATCCCGCCTCGCTGCGATCGTTGTGGTGAATTAGAAGAGGCTTGCAAGTGTGAGCCGTTGGGTCCGGAACGCATGCCTGCTGAGAAGCAGTCGGCCAAGGTTCGATCTGATCGGCGTAAGCACAAGCGGATGGTAACCGTGGTTTGGGGGCTTGATTCTGTGGCCTGCGATTTGCCAAACTTGTTATCGAAACTGAAGGCAGCTTGTGGCAGCGGTGGTAGTTTGCAGGACGATCAAATCGAGTTGCAGGGGGATCATGTATCGCGAGTGAAAGATGAGTTAAAGAAGATTGGCTTCAAAATAGCCAAATGACCATTTGCCAGACTTGCCTGCTTTTTCTGTTCCGCATGAGCAACTCGGCTAGTTCTCCCTTCAAAAGAAATGCTTTTTGCGCCTCGCAGCGTCTAAGTTTCTGCCATGAGTCTAGAGATGAAAAGATTGATATCTACTAGCAATACAGGCATCGTAGGGATGCTGTTGAAACCGGCTCAGGCCTCGGTTTTTCACCGATCACCGCAATCAATTGCGTCTCATCGCTTCGGTGGTTCACGCCTGCTGACGGAGGTTGAAAAACAGCATTAATGAAGAGTTCTCTGGATAGGAAAAATAGCACAGCCCTTCGCAGTTCATGCGCGGCATACATGGCTCCGGCAATGTTCGCTGTGTCACTGGTGTTTCTGATCTGCCAGTCCGTGCTTGTTGTGATTCTTGTCGACATGCCAAATTTTAGTGAGCATGCAGGGACAGCGATTGATCCCGGCAGTTCTACCAACGGATGGCTTCGCGAAATCGCCTCAACCAACGGCGTTGAGTTGGCGATCTTTGATCTGTCTGTTGGGTTGCTGTGGATTTTGTGGCCAATCGTTATCGCCGAGTCTGTGTTTCATTGGTTGACACGCCCTTGGGATAAGCCGAATCGCCGATTGCATCTGTTCAGCCTATTGTTTTGTATCTGCCCTTCGCTTCGGATGTGTGCTCGCAGTTATGAAAAAGGCAATCGACTCTGGCTGCCACGATTGGGTTGGCGGTATCCGAACAAGCGATTGCGGTCCAGATTGGAACGTCACTTCAGTTTGCCGATGATTGCGATTGCTTTTTTGATCCTGCCTGTTCTGGTGATCGAGTTCTTTTTGCATGATCGTGTCGAAGGTTCGGTGGTCCTTTGGTCGCTGCTGCATGTGGGTACAGGCATCATTTGGCTTGCCTTCGCCATCGAGTTTATCTTGATGGTATCGGTAGCAGAGAAAAAAATTGCCTACTGCAAGGATCACTGGTTGGACTTGGCAATCCTTCTGTTGCCCCTGATTTCATTTCTGCGCTCGATCCAATTCATTCGAGCGACGAATGCACTGCGTTTACCGCAGTTTACAAAGATGTTGCGTGTGTACCGGATGCGGGGAACAGCTTTGAAGGCATTGCGGGGCCTGATCGTTCTCGATTTGTTTTCAAGGTTTTTTAAGGCTGACCCGGACCAGTTGGTTGAACAGGTACAGGCAGAGTTACGTGAAGCAGAAGCCAAGGTACGCATGATTCGAAGGAAACTCAGCAAAGCTCAGCAAGAAGTGTTGGCGTCTGCTCGTGTAATCGACCAAGAGGCTTCTCGGGCCGCCGATGACGCTCTGCCGGCCTCTAAGGCCCAAGGCGGGCAGTCAGCAACGGCTGAAGTGGGTGCGGAGCAGGTAAAAATCCCCGCGGGTTTGTGTAATTCAAAAGGGAATTCCTCTGGTGAGCATCTAGGTAGTAAAAAGACTCAGGTGATGCGATCAACAACGGTGGTTGGCACACGGCCAAAGTGACCTCGTTTGGATCAGATGTCCATACGGACACGACTGGGGAGTAGTCGTGACGTGTTCCTCGCGACCGCTTCAGAGGGAGCGAGTCCGGTCGGGGTTGGTTAGTTACGGTGTTTAGGGGCGCAATTTGGCTTGTGATCGGATAAACTGTGGTTCTCGCCTGGTTCCCCTCCCAGCATCCTGCCACAACCCCGATGTTGTTCAATATTTTTGATTTCCGACCTGCCTACCCGATTGCGATTGCCGCGGTCCTGTTGGGGATATGCGTTAAGGCGGTGGAAACTGGATTCACGGATGCCGGAGAAGCACCGAGTGCGTCGGATTCAGGGATGCCGACCGACGCTGAGCGTTCGACGTATTTGGTGAGTTTTGAACTGGATGTGCTGCCAGTATTGACTGCGTCTGGCTGCAATATGGGGGCGTGTCACGGGAAGCAACGTGGGCAGAATGGGTTCCAGTTGTCGCTGTTGGCTTTTGATCCTGACTTTGATTTCGCAGCTCTCACCCGAGATGCACGAGGTCGGCGGCTTTTCCCTGCGGCTCCCCAGCAGAGTTTGCTGCTGCAGAAATCAGTGGCTTCACTGCCGCACGGCGGTGGCAAACGCTTTGAAGTGGGGTCCGAGCCTTACCGAACGCTGTTGACTTGGATTGAACAAGGCGCGACACGGGAAATTGAGAATGAACCCCAACTTGTTCGGGTAGCACTCGATGAGTCCGAGTTTTCACTCTTGCCTGACCAAAAACAAAATCTGCGAATGGTCGCTCACTATAGCGACGCGAGTTTCCGTGATGTCACGAAACTGGCGACCTATTTGTCTAATGAGTCGGCAGTGGTAGCCGTCAGTGACCACGGTCAGTTGCTTGCGGGCTCGCTGCCGGGTGAAACGGCCATCATGGCGCGATACATGAATAACATTTGTGTCGCGAACGTGGCGATCCCACGCACCACAACGGTGCCCGATCAACTGTTCAATGACTTGCCAAAAAATAATTTCATTGATGAGCAGGTCTATGCAAAACTGCAGCGTTTGGGGATACGACCTTCAGAAGTGGTTTCAGATGAGGTTTTCTTGCGACGCGTCCATGTGGATCTCATTGGTCGATTCCCCACCGTTTCGGAGGCTCGGCGATTTCTTGATTCAAACGATCCGGACAAGCGTGCAACGCTTGTCGACCAATTGCTTGAACGCCCCGAGTATGTCGATCACTGGGCTGGGTACTGGGCTGATTTGTTACGGCCAAATCCTTACCGGGTCGGAATCAAAGCTGTTCTGAATTATGACAACTGGATACGGGAACAGTTTCGCGAGAATGTGTCTTACGATGAGTTTGTAAGTCGATTGGTGACAGCCAAAGGCAGTACATGGCAGAATGGCGCGGCAACTCTTTATCGTGATCGCAGATCGCCCGATGAGGTCGCAACCATGGTCAGCCAGTTGTTCTTGGGTATTCGTTTGGAATGTGCCAAGTGTCACCATCATCCGTTTGAACGCTGGAGTCAGCAGGACTTTTATCAGTTCGCGGCTTACTTTTCCAAAGTCACTCGCAAGGGAACGGGTTTGTCTCCTCCTATCTCTGGCGGTGAAGAAATTGTGTTTACGTCCAGCAAGGGTGATGTCAAGCATCCATTGACCGGTGAAGTGCTCGGGCCTGTTCCACTGTTTGAAGTTGCAAAGCTGGCCGAGGCTGCTGTTTCAGAAAATAACTCGCCCGTTGTGAATTCGGGGTCAGAGGTCGGTCTGGCAATGGGGCTCGAGGTCGAGGACCCACGTATCGCGTTGGCAAAGTGGATGACGTCGCCTGGAAACGATTATTTCGCACAGGTGCAAGTGAACCGGATTTGGGCCATTTTGATGGGGCGTGGTTTCGTTGAGCCGGTAGATGATCTTCGCAGCACAAATCCGGCTAGCAATCCTGGACTGCTTGGGGCGTTGGCTGAAGACTTTCGAGCATCGGGTTTTAACTTGAAGTCACTGTTGAAAAGAATTGTCCTCTCACGCGTTTACAGTCACAGTTCTGTCCCCAACGACTCAAATGTGACTGATCGATTGAACTATTCGCGGAATTATCGAAGGCGATTGCGAGCAGAGGTTCTGATGGATGCGGTAGCAGACGTGACTGAAACCACAGCCAAATTGACGGGACTGCCAAAAGAATCGAGGGCGAGTCAGGTTTGGACCACTCGAGTTGACTCGGTGTTCTTGGATACCTTTGGACGCCCCAACGAGAATCAGGATCCGCCATGTGAACGTACTCCTGATTCTACAGTCACCCAATCGCTGCACTTAATGAACTCGCGAGAATTGGATGGTCGTATTCGAAACGATAGCAGCCGTGCTGCACGGTTGGCTGGCAGCGAGTTGAAGTCAGAGCAGATCGCCGACGATCTGTACTTGTCCACGTTTGCGCGAATCCCAAGCGATGCGGAGCGTGGTTATGTGGTTGAGCTACTCAAGGGTGCTGAGAACCGCAGAGTCGTGATCGAGGATATTATGTGGGCTATGGTCAATTCCCCAGAATTTTCCATCAGGAACTAGGAGTTTGGTTTGATGAAAAGCTGGAATCAGAATTGTGAAGGAATGTCCCGTCGAGATGGACTGAAGCTCGGCTTGGGAGGTTTGGTAGCTGGTGGCTTGAGTGGCGCGTTGCGTGCGACTGCTTCGGTAGCAGGAGAGGCGACAAGCCCGATCAAAAAACAGGCTGATGCGTGCATTCTGATTTGGATGGACGGAGGGCCAAGTCACTATGAGACGTTTGACCCCAAGCCAGAGGCACCGGTTGAGATCCGAGGGCAATTCAGTCCGATCGCAACACCTGTCTCTTATACACATCTCCGAGCCCACGAGACCGAG
>CAJXTM010000158.1 GCA_913061385.1 uncultured Rhodopirellula sp.
GATCAGCCTCGGTCTCGTGGGCTCGGAGATGTGTATAAGAGACAGTGCCATCACAGGAAAACCAGTGCACTGGAAGTGGCGAATGCGTTCGGCGCCAATTGCCTTTGCCAACAAGACCCGCGAATTGGTTCAACAGTTGGGTTATCCTGATATCCTGTTCTGCACCGACATGCTCGATCTACCCGTCTATCTGGGACTGCTAGGCGATCCACGCATTCAACAAGTCTCCAAAGTCCTCTATTTCCACGAGAACCAGTGGACATATCCGGTTTCGCCGACCAAGAGGGTCGACAATCATTTCGGATACACAAATTTGCTGTCGGCCATTGCTGCCGATGAAGTCTGGTTCAACTCACAATTTCACCTCCGTGATTTCATCAGAGGCAGCAGAAACTTCCTGAAACAAATGCCCGATACTCGCGAGCTACACCACTTGGAGGCGTTGGAGGAAAAATCTCGCATCATTCCTCCAGGTTTTTCCATTCCTGAAAACCTACCCGCGCCGTCCTCAATCTCGGCAAATAAAAGCGATGAGGATACCGAAATCACTATCGGTTGGGTATCAAGGTGGGAGTATGACAAATGCCCCGAAGCATTTGTCACCCTGCTGGGGATGCTTACGGCTGCCGGCATAAAATTCAAGCTCATCTTATTGGGAGCGAGACCTCGACACCCTGTTCCAGAATTAAAAGAAATCTTTGAACGGTACCAGCATCAAATCCTGCACGACGGGTTTGCTAAAGACCTAGATGCTTACTGGCGTCTGCTTGGACAAATGGATGTCGTGGTTTCCACCGCCAACCATGAGTTTTTCGGAATCGCAATTTGCGAAGCGATTTGGGCGGGTGCTGTCCCAATCGTCCCCGATCGCCTGAGCTACACAGAACACATACCGCAAAGCTGTCGATATGAATCACTTGATGATGCAGTCGGTCTGATAGCACATAATTCTTCGAGTTCCGCAAGAATTCATCAAAGCAGAATCTGCAAAACACAAATTACAGGCTTGCAAACGGATGATATCGTCAAGAAGATCGACATTCACCTGTCCCAACTGGTAGGCCGATCTCGCGGCTAAGGCGAAGGACCTCGCGACAAACAACTCCACCGCCTGCAGGCTTCGCTTGAAAACAACGAGCGGCCAGTCACCCCACTTGCTCACCCATTCGTGCCGCAAGTTTCTTTAGTGTTCGACTGGCATCGTTTTCAAGTAATTTAGCATGAATCATGTGCGTTTGTGACCGATCGTTCCACGCGAGATCCAATGCTTGTTCAAACTCACCCTCAGTCAATACAAGATGCCCAACACCACCACCATAAGCCTTCAACAAATCACAATAATTCCATGGGTTAATCTCGTTGTACTTCCACTGCCCCGCTTGCAAATATCGCTCGGTTCCATACCCATGGTTGTCTAACAGGATGATCACGGGAGCATGCCCTTTTGCAATCAGAGTGCTGAGCTCCTGGCCGGTCATCTGGAAGGCTCCATCGCCCACAATCACAACCACACGATGCTTCGGACAAACCGTTGCAGCACCGAGAGCGGCAGGGATACTGAATCCCATGGAAGTGTAGTAGGCGGGACTCAGAAACTCACCCCGATCATGAATGGTCAACTCTGTCGCTGCAAACAGTGCATCGCCGACGTCTGCAACAACAATTGATTCTGCGTCAAGCCGTTGATTCAACACTGCCATCATTCGGCTGGTGCGCAGTGGCTGTTGCCCGTCACTCACATGTCTTGCGTTTTGTTCATGATCCAATTTCAGTGAGGCAGGAATTTCACGCGTAGTGGATTTCAGATCGGCGGCAATGAGCCCCTCGATAAACTGTTTCAGTTCCACGTGATGATAGTAGTGATGCGAAATACGAAGCTCTTCGCTTGTGGCGTAAACGCATCGGTCAGGATCAAGTTTAGCCGTGTAGACACCAAGGTTGATATCACTCAGAAATGTTCCCAGCATCAGCACAAGATCACTGTCTTCGACAAATCGTGTCACCTCTTCGTTTCCGATCGCTCCCTCGTATAACCCGATGAAGAGCGGATGGCATTCACTCACAACGCTTTTCCCCAACATCGTCGTTGAAATGGGAATATTGCAAGCCTCAGCAAGCTCCAGCAGCTGATCTTGAAGACCAAATCGATGAACTTCGACCCCTGCGAGAATCACGGGTTTTTTGGCCGTCGAAAGACGAGTGCAAGTTTCAGAAATGGCCTCAGCTGTCGCAGCATCATTATTTTCGTGAACCTGACGCGAATAACCATGAGCAACAGGAGGTACAACATGCACCATATCGCGTGGTAATTCGATATATACCGGACGTTTGAATCGATCACAGGCATCAAGGACGCGATCAATTTCGGAAAACGCGGTCAGGGGATCGCTTAAATCTGCACCTGCGATCGTGAACTTTTCAAACACGTCGATTTGAGTGCGAAAATCACGCACCATGTGATGAAGCAAAGCGTCTCCCTTTCTCTCACTCATCCCAGGTGAACCCGAGATTACCACCACAGGTGACTTCTCTGCGTAAGCTCCCGCGATCGAATTAGAAACACTCAGACCACCCACACAGTACGTTACACAAACCGCACCCATCCCATTGATCCTTGCGTAAGCATCAGCCGCAAACCCCGCACAATCTTCACGAGTACAGCCAACCACATTGATTGGACTTTTCTCCAGTTCACTGTAGAAAGACAAGATGTAGTCACCGGGAATTCCAAAGAGATCATGAATTCCATAGTCACGCAAACGTTGAATCCGGTAACCACCAATGGTGAACTCAGCTGTGTTGCGGCGTTGATTTCCTGTGATGTCAGTTTGAGCAGTCATGAGCAAATCTCTTCAATCGTTATCGGAAGTTCAACGATGAGCAACGAGTACGAGATCCGCACCACGCGACATCGATATCTATTTCAATTAAAACCCCGTCCAAGCGTCACCCTCCTTTAGACTTCTCTCATGTCATTGATTTGAACGCACTTGGAACTGCTTCTCTGTACTACAAATACCGTGATAGGCCGCAGCCAACCACGCTCAACGTTGTTCTACGCAACCGCTTCCCAATCGGATCACGAAGACCCAAATACAATGTGCGCGGCAACGAGAACGCATCTCAGTCTGTCGCGTTGACGAATCTCTTACAAAAGGCCCCAATTCATTCGGCTAAAATCAGAACGCGTGTTTGCTGTCACAAATTGCACGCTTTCCAGTCTCTGGCACAATCCGACGCATGTGATTCTGTCTGGTTATCTCAGACACAGGAGAAAAACATCAATGCGAACGGGCATTTTTCACAAGCGTCACTTCGTTACCTTCAAGATTAAACTGCAAATCATCAGTGAGCCTCTCCATCAGCAAAAGGCCGTGGCCTGATTCGTTCTTCAGGCGAGCAAGCGTTGCCGAATCAAAGAAATGCTCCACGTTAAATCCATCTCCTCCGTCGCGCACTGTAATTTTGATTCCTGACACTTCAGCGACAACTCGCACTTGAGTGCGCCGATCTTTGTAGGGCGCTTCCGCCTTGCGTTTCTCGATTAAGTCGGTGGTTGCGTGCCCAAACACGATTTGGTGCTGGCTAGGAGTAACCGAAGCCCCCAACCCCAGATTGCCACGATACATTGCGTTCACCAAAGCATGTTCCAAGGCGACCCCCAATCGCGTACGCTCTGCTCCCGAAAGCAAACGCATTCCCTGAGAGACCTGAACCACCAGCGTCACAAGTGGCGAGATCAAACGCGGATCGTTTGGCAACTCAAACTCAAAAGTATTGGATTTAAGCCGCGAAAGAAGAGCCCCATACGGGTCATTACCGAAGGTGACTCGCAACGCCGTTTCAACCGTCTCAATCAGCAGCACTTGGAGGTGTTCTTCCGAGACGCACCCGACAGCTCCTGCCCGCAAAGCATCGTCGGCATGCTGCTCAGCGCCCGCTGGCGTGATGAATATCACGACTACATCTGGAAAGTGCGTCTGAACTACACGCACAAACTCTGCACCGCTCATTTCTTTGAGGTTAAGGTCTGCAATCACCAAATGTATTGCACCACCCCGCAGTGTGTGGATGGCATCTTTACCACTACTGGCGTGCTTGACCTCATGCCCAATTCGCTCGAGCAAAATACGGATCTCAACAGCACGTGTTGGGCTAGACTGCACGAGCAGTATTTCCGCCATGTGCGAGATATCCCCAGTTGCTTTCACCAAAACGGTTGCTTTCACCAAAACGGTCACACTCAAACGGCTCTTAGCTTAACAGTTCCGGAGACTGCAATGCGAATTGCCGCGATTGCTAGTAGAAACCGCGATGTGGCAACTTCATGCAGGATCGTCTGCAATGGCCTGAAACCCGTCCAATTGGCAGCGGAACAATGGTTCGCTCTCGCTGCTAGTTTGGAACCTGAAAACGACAACAGGCCCGCACCTAACGCAGAAACAGACAGCAACAACAATCCCGAGCGGATTAACTTGACCTTCCACTCGTCCTCTTCCCGAGGCCTCAAAGTCCGGGGGTAAAATCATCTTCAGACGACAACCCTAGAGCAAACTCCGCCAACAACTGAGCGACATGTTGAATATCTTTCAGCGAAACAACCTCGACTGCGGAATGCATGTACCGATTTGGGATAGCAACCAATCCGGTCGCAACGCCAGATCCATGAATCTGCAACACGTTAGCATCATTCGGTGTGGCTCGGCCGATCGCCGCCAACTGGTAGGGAATGGAGTATTGCTCGCACAGTTCGATGAGTCGCTGTGAAACTTTTGGGTTGATATTTGGCCCCCGAAAGATCACTGGACCATCTCCAAGCGAAATATGCCCTTGTCGTTGCTTATCAATGGTTGGACAGTCCGAGGCGTGTGTCACATCAACCGCGATCGCAACCTCGGGTTGGATACTTCCAGCGGCAGTGATCGCGCCGCGCAGACCAATTTCCTCTTGAACGGTTGAAACGGAGTGAAGATGGCACCTTAAGTCCTGCGTCGCCGTGCAAGCACGGCGCAGTGCTTCCATCACGGCCCACATGCCAGTCTTGTTGTCCATCCCGGGCCCAGAAACAAGGTCACCCATCAGCGGTTGATATCGCAACGCGAGTGTGATCGGATCTCCAACCATCACTTTTTCCGATGCTTCCTTCCCGTCCACGGCTCCAATGTCGAGCCACAGGTCATTGACATCGACGACTTTTTTACGCTCATCAGCCGTCAGAAGGTGAATTGGCTTGCGGCTGATCACAGCAGGAACGAGCCCATTCCGAGTCCATATCGACATCGCCTGCCCAATCAACTGCTGCGGGTCCCAGCCCCCAATCGTCTGCGCGAAAACAAAACCTGCATCATTAATGTAGGAAACCAGCATTCCAATCTGATCACAGTGCCCTGCATACATCAACCGAGGCCCCTCAGGCATCCCAGCTGATGCGATCACATTACCATGCACATCAACGCGAACTTCATCCGCGAACGCAGAGATGTAATCGCGGATCACCGCCTGAATCGGTTCTTCGTACCCTGATGGACTGGGAGTCTCGATTGCCGTTTGAAAAAATTTGGCTGCAGATTCATCCATGCTGTATTGTTCCACAGGACGAGTGTTGAGTTAATTTGCTGAGGTCAGTTCCCAGAGTACAGCATATCCGATGTACTTAAAGATAGATCCCCGCAAGAGTAGGGCTAATCTCACAAACGTAAACATTCCTCCCCCCAATCGTTAAGCAAGCCGAGCGAGCGACTTGCCCAGCGTCCGACGCTCACGCGATGCAGATCCACTAAATACTCAAGCATCGGCTGACATGTCCCGTCTCTACCGACCACGCTCACCTCGCTGACCCATCGGACCGCGCATGGCTCCCCTGTCAGCCAGCACTCAAACGCAGACTCTCCTAAAACCGGACGCCTCACCTCTGTCACGGCAGCCGCCTGAAACGCACTGGCAGTTCCTTGCGACCGAACCAGCAGACCCATCTTGCCCCTCCTCGACCCTAAACCTTCCGCTTCGCTCGCTTCAAACTTTAATGGAAACGATCCGTCGTTCTGAGTTTAGCGGTCAAAATGGTTCCGGTAGGTCGCACCACGTAAACGGGATGCGGCAAAAGAGAGACCGCGGCGAAAGATTTCAAAAAAACTTTTCTAAAACGCGGCTCGATCATGCCCCTGCGCGAAACCCCTCCGATCGCTCTGATTCTTCGGAATTAACGTACTTTTCGCATGGTGTACTCCATTTCCGAAATGCGAACTTGTGACCAATGCACCGACGAAACCGTTGATAGTGCTTGTTCCTAATCAAACGCACTAAAGAGTTACCCCGGTTTTACTCGAAACTAACTTTCGGACAGCGAACCCTTCCAAGGGGCTGAGTTCAACTTCCCACGGTTTTCCGTGGGCGACTGAGCTCGAACTCTTGGAAAAGGACGAGGTTCAACCCAGGGGGGATTCTGGGAAATGCAACAGGCTGCTGCCGAATCGCATGACGCGACAAGGCAGCGACCACGAGCGGCTCGGCGGCCATAGCCGAACGTTCCTGCATTGAACGAGATTCACGTGAAAACGCGGATCACCATCGTTTACATGTCAGGACCGTTGGGCGTTGATCGCCGCAGGTTCGCAGCTTCTACCCCTGCCGCAGCAATGTGGACGGTCACATCAGGTGGCTACTTTTTAGGAAGTTTTGACAACCAAAACCGCGAGGATCCCGCAGGGCGAGCGTCGCAAGATGCAAACCGGGTGGCCCAGACCCAACGTTGACATTGAAATCATTCGTCTGCTTGCCGTGACCCACCATGGCAAATGGAAGTGACCGCTCAGGACCGGTCGCTTGAATTCATCACCTACGAAGACGGGCTGCGAGAGCAATGGTTACCGACGCACCATTGTTCGAGGGAATAAAACGAGGCGTTATGGAGAACCTAGTATGAAGGTCTTCACAACTGGACAGGTCGCTAAGATCTGTAAAGTAGCACCCCGAACCGTTTCAAAATGGTTCGATTCGGGGCGTTTGAAAGGCTATCGCATTCCTGGATCACAGGACCGCCGTATTCCGAGAGAATACTTAATTAAGTTTCTCAAGGAGCATGGTATGCCCCTGGGCGACTTGGAAGACGAAGCAATGGCAAAGTGCCTAATCGTCGCCCAAGACCAGGTGTTGATTGAAAACTTGAAGCGTGAGCTTCCACCCGAAAAATCGTTTAAAGTGGCTGTTGCCGCCAGCGGTTTTGAGGCTGGAATTCAGGCTGAAAGTTTCAACCCGGATTGTATCATCGTTGACTTTTCGATTGGCAAGATCGAAGCAGTGCAAATCTGCCAGAACTTGCGCAAGAACATTGACTTCACCGATATTATCCTGATCGCGTTGTTGCCAGATGATGGCCAACCGATGAGCTTTGACAGAAGCAGCATCAATGAAACGTTCCTGTCTCTTATACACATCTCCGAGCCCACGAGACCGAGGCTGATCTCGT